>JALOBF010000110.1 GCA_023228385.1 Bacilli bacterium | reverse complement strand
TTAAGAATTTCCACTTATATTGCGGCTATTATTGTAGTTATCAGTTCATTTATTTTAAGTAAAGTATTATTAGGTTCCTACAAACCATTTATATCAGTAATTACCGGAATTAGCGTTGGTATTTTTATCGGCATGATTGCCGAGTTATACACTTCCGATACTTCAAAAAGCGTAGCGGAAGTTGCTCATCAATCGCAAACCGGTCATGCCACCAATATAATTTCCGGATTTTCAATCGGCATGAAGTCAACGGCACTTACGATAATAGTTTTAATGGCCGGAGTTGCTGCCGGCTATTTAGCAAACGGAATGTATGGTATCGGTTTGGCGGCCGTCGGAATGCTTTCAACTGTTGGCATTACGGTTTCGGTTGATGCTTACGGACCAATCGCCGATAATGCCGGCGGCATCGCCCAGATGGCTAAACTTGATGAACATGTAAGAGATATAACTGATAAATTAGATTCGGTCGGTAATACCACGGCCGCCGTCGGCAAAGGCTTTTGTATCGGCTCGGCAACTCTAACCAGTCTGGCTTTATTTGTTGCTTATGCTCATGCTGCCGGATTAGCGGCTATTGATGTTTTAAAACCGACAGTTATTATCGGTTTAATGTTGGGGGCCATGCTTCCATATCTGTTTACCGCTCTTACAATCAAATCAGTAGGTAAAGCTGCCAATAAGATGATTGAAGAAGTCAGAAATCAATTTAAAAATGATCCGGGCATTATGGAAGGTTCATCTAAACCCGATTATGCAAAATGTGTCGATATTTCAACAGCAGCCGCTTTAAAAGAAATGATTTTACCGGGTATTATTGCCGTGTTTTCGCCAATAATTACCGGATTTGTTTTTGGTGCCGCGGCTCTTGGCGGGCTTTTGGTCGGCAGTCTTGCTTCAGCCGCAATGCTGGCGGTGTTTATGGCTAATGCCGGAGGTGCTTGGGATAATGCGAAAAAACTAATCGAATCCGGTTTATATGGCGGTAAACATTCAGAAGCTCATAAAGCCGCTGTTACCGGTGATACCGTAGGTGACCCCTTTAAAGATACAGCCGGTCCGGCCATGGATATTTTAATTAAATTAATGTCAATTATTTCATTAATATTGGCCCCAGCTTTAGTGGAATTCGGTTCGCTGTTAAGTAATTTATTTAAGTAAATATGATAAAAGAGGCTTTATAATTTTAATGTCGCAGCCTCTTTTTTTATTTCTTTATTCCCTTTAAAGGATAAAGATGATATTTTCGGGTTTATTATTAATGATTTATATGATAAAATGGATAAATAGAAACACAAAAAAAGAGATGGTGAGTTTATTATGGATCTGATGGAAACTTATGAGATAGTTTATAATCGCCTTATAAAACTAGATTTTTTAAAATTATGGCCGGGATTTCATCGTTTTGATTTTGCTTTATATGATGATGAAAAAGTAATATTAAACGGTATAGAAATAACAAAAACCGATGATTTTATCGCTAATACAGCAATAATGTATCAAGGCCGATATATTGCAATATGGAAACATCAAGATGATATTGATATAGATATTTTAATTTCAAAAATTGTTCATGAAATGTTTCATGCTTTTCAATATGAATGTAATGAGTCCCGTTATGCCGATGAATTTAATGCCGTTATCAATTATCAATATGATTATGAAAATTTGCTTATTAAATATGAAGAGAATAAAATTATTTCCCAAATGGTTTTTAATTTTGATATAGATTTATTTAATAAGTTCTTATCATTAAGAAGATACCGTAAAAAAAAGTACCCCCTGGCGGTTAACTATGAGAGTAGTATTGAAGTGGTGGAAGGTACGGCTCAATATATAGAGCTATTAACATTAAATCAACTTGATTTATGCAAATACAATGAAAGGCTAAATCAATCAGTTAAGAATATTTTAGATAAGAAAAAATTATTTCCGATTAGGATTATCAGTTATGATATTGGAGCATTGACATTAAAAATATGTATAGATAACAGAATAAATATTGATCAGGCAATTAAAAAGAACACTAAAACCTATTTGGAAAGATTAATAGCGGAAACTCCGATAATTAATCATCAACTGTTAGGTGATAAAGAGTTAAAGCAATTAGTGGGTGAAAATAAAACAAATATAAAATCAATAATCAGAGACTATCTAAATAATCATAAAGAAATAATAAAAGGAAATTTTGAACTTTTGGCTTTTAATGTTTATTCAGCCCAATATTATGAAGGATATTTATATTCGAAACATTTTTTAATGTACAATGACGGGGGGGAAAAACAAGTAATCAATCACAGTTGCTTAGCAAAAATAGATAATACATTTTCAATAACGGCAATTTATATCCAATAGTTTGGTATATTATAAACATATTTGTATAATGCCTCATAATATAAAAGGAAAGGAGGTATTATGCAAGCTTTTATGCGAAATATGATTCCCTATACGGTAAAAAGCGGTGAAACTCTATTTATGATTGCCAATCGCTTTGGTGTTGATATTGAACAATTACGTACCGTTAACCCGCATATTAATGAATATAATATTATAGCCGGGCAATTAATAGGGATACCCTCAAAACAGGAAACATTATCTCTCAAGCCAATCCCGGTAAATCTTATTATTCTCGATTTAAATAACACTTTTAGGATGTTGTGGGAACAACATATTGTCTGGACAAGAATTGTTATTTCTGACATCACATCCGATATGGCGGAATTAAATTTTGCTGTTGCGCGTTTATTAAGAAATCCCGGTGATTTTGGTGAGCAAATGGCTAAGTACTACGGATATGACTTTGGTAGAAAATTTGCCGCTTTAATGCATGATCATTTATCAATTGCCGCTGAGTTAGTGCAGACAGCAAAACGTGGGGACAATCAAAAGTTTGATGAACTGAATCGTCAGTGGTTTAAAAATGCTGATGATATGGCTCGGGTCTTGGCATCGGTAAATCCTTACTGGGATTTTAAAGCTTGGCAAAAAATGTTTTATGAACATCTAAATTTGGTGTTAAAAGAAGCCACTCAATTCCTAAACAATCAATTGGAAGCCAATGTACTTTTGTTTGATCAGATGGAACGGCAAGCTCTAGAAATGGCCGATACCATGACAAAAGGTATTATTAATCAGTTTCCATATCAGTTTTGTAAATAAACAAGCTACATTGTTGAAAAACCGTTATTTAACGGTTTTTTTTCAATCGATTAAATGTTATAATATATTTAGTAGAAAATTGAAGGTGAAATGAATGAAAAAGCCGAGAATTGTCGTTATCGGGTTAAGCGGTCAATCGGCATTTATGAAAGTTGATCATTTTCATAATAGGGGTGAGACTTTGAAGGCAACCCGCATTTATTTTGAACCGGGCGGAAAAGGTTATAACCAAGCGGTATCGGCATCGCGCTTGGGCGGAGAAGTATACTTTATATCGGCAATCGGAAACGACGATTACGGTCGCCTTTGTGAAGAGCGTTTACTTCGGGAAGGGGTGATTCCTTGTTTAATTAAAAAGGAAGATACCAATACAGCCTTTGCCGTTATTTTAACTGATAAAAATGGTGAAAATCAGGTTACTGTTTATCGTGGTGCCTCCGATATGCTTTCAGCATCTGATATTGAAAAGTATGAATCAATAATTAGTACAGCCGGTGTTTTACTCATACAATTAGAAACGCCAATTGCGGTAAATAAAAAGGCAGTTGAAATCGCCGATAAATATAAAATCCTTACGATTTTAAATCCTGCTCCCCCTTATGATTTTAATTTTGGGATGATATCGGAAAATACTATTTTAACGCCTAATGAATTTGAAACCCGAACAATATTCGGACTTCAATCATCTGATGAGTTATCAACAATTAATGCTTTAATCCAAGAACGAAAAAAAGGAAAATTTATTGTGACCGCCGGCAGAAAAGGATGTTTAGTTTATGATAATAATATTGTTAGTATTCCGGCAATTAAAGTAAAGGTGAGCGATACCACCGGTGCCGGCGATGTTTTTAATGGCGCTTTGGCTGTTGCAATTGCTTCCGGGGATACGCTTATTGAAGCATCAAAATTTGCTGTGATCGCTTCCGGTTTAAGTGTTACAAAAAATTATGTGCTAAATAGCATTCCCTATAGAAAAGAAGTTTTAGATTACATTAAAGATTATAATATATGAAAACTACCGCCACAATCGATTAATATTGTGATTTGTTATTATTGGATTTATAAATTGCAAATATATTACAAATATTCGGAGCATATTAGTTGCTTAGATTAACTGTTAAATCGTAGCTAATTTCGGGGTTCTTTATATTAAATTTTATAATTATCATTGGCTAGTAACCGGAGAACATTTCTACAAGCACCATGAAATATTTGAAAAATTTTATAATGAAGCAACTGAATATTTTGATGCGATTGCTGAAAGAATTTTAATGTTAGGAGAAAAGCCATATGCTACTTTAAAAGAGTTTTTAGATAATACTATAATTAAAGAAGCAACCGGAAATGAAACGGCAAAAGAAATACTAGAAACTATAATCGAGGATTTCAAACTGCTAAATGATGAATTTTATAAAGTGATAAAGGAAGCTCAAGATCTTAGCGACGAAGTCACTGTTGATTTAGTGCTCGGTATTCTTTCCAGTCTCCAAAAGCACATTTGGATGCTTAAAGCAACATTAGGTTGAGTCAAAAAAACAGGGAAATTTTTAATCCCTGTTTTTTAAGGGATAAAAATATTGAAATTCAAAGCTATTTCGTGTATAATATATATGTTTAAAATTTATTAGATCACGGAGGAGTACCCAAGTGGTTTAAGGGGCTTGCCTCGAAAGCTAGTAGACCAGAAATGGTGCAGGGGTTCGAATCCCCTCTCCTCCGCCATATTGAATGCATAGGTTTG
>JALOBF010000109.1 GCA_023228385.1 Bacilli bacterium | reverse complement strand
TCTCCCATTCCGGAAATAATGGTTTGTCCGGTTTCGCTGTTGCCATAAGTCCTAAAAGTCGGGTCTTCCTCCGCCAATTTGGTAAGGGCTGTTCCCATTTTATCCTGATCGGCTTTCGTTTTCGGCTCAATGGCGACACTGATAACCGGTTCCGGGAAAATCATCGATTCCAAAATTACAATACGACGGTCATCACAAAGCGTATCGCCGGTTGTTGTTGCTTTTAAACCAACCGCGGCGGCAATATCACCGGTATAAACCTCATTGATTTCCAAACGGTGATTAGCATGCATTTTTAAAATGCGGCCGATTCTCTCTTTTTTCTTTTTATTAGAATTGTAAAGATAAGATCCGGACTTCAGCACTCCGGAATAAACGCGGAAAAATGTTAACTTTCCGACATAAGGATCGGTCATAACTTTAAAAGCCAAAGCGGCAAACGGTTCTTTTTCACTGGACTTAACTACTACTTCCCGGTCACGATTGTCGAAACCTTTGATCGCGGGAACATCGGTCGGTGACGGCAAATAATCCTTTACCGCATCAAGGACTAATTTAATCCCTTTGTTTTTAAATGCGCTTCCGCAAAGCACCGGGAAAAAATTAACACTTAAGGTTGCCGTGCGAATCACCTTTTTAAGTAATTCCAGTGGTATTTCCCGTTCTTCTAAATATAACAGCATTAATTCATCATCAAAATCCGATAATGCCGCAATAAGTTCTTCACGCCGTAATAAGACTTGATTCATCAATCCCTTCGGTATGGGGATTTCTTTCATGTTTTCGGCTTGTTCGCCATCGTAAAGATATGCCTTCATTGCGACAATATCGATGATACCGTTAAAATCGGTTTCGGCACCAATCGGTATTTGGATCGGATGGGCATTGGCACCCAAACGTTTATGTAAACTTTCGACGGAGAAATCAAAATCGGCTCCGGTTTTATCCATTTTATTGATGAATACTAATCTGGGAACATGATAGTCGGTAGCTTGCCGCCACACGGTTTCCGTTTGCGGTTCAACTCCGGCTTGAGCATCTAAAACGGTAATAGCGCCGTCTAGTACCCGTAATGAACGACTAACTTCAACGGTAAAATCGACATGTCCGGGAGTGTCAATAATATTAATAACATACTCTTGCCAAAAAGCGGTTGTTGCCGCCGAAGTTATGGTTATACCACGTTCCATTTCTTGTTCCATCCAGTCCATGGTTGAAGTACCTTCATGCGTTTCACCGATTTTATGGATTTTTCCGGTATGGTATAAAATCCGCTCAGTTACGGTAGTTTTACCCGCATCAATATGAGCCATGATTCCGATATTTCTGGTTTTTTCTAAAGATACTTCACGAGGCATAACTTAAACTCCTTTTTTACCACTGATAGTGGGCAAAAGCTTTATTAGACTCCGCCATCCGATGTGTATCGTCACGTTTTTTAACCGCGTTACCGACACCGTTTGCGGCATCAATAATCTCATTGGCGAGTCTTTCTTCCATCGTTTTTTCTCGTCTTAACCGAGAATATTGGGTCAGCCACCTTAATGTTAATGTCATTTTTCTGTCTGGTCTGACTTCTACCGGAACCTGATAGTTAGCACCGCCGATACGACGGGCTCTTACTTCTAACTGCGGGGTTATATTATTTAAGGCTTCGTTGAAAACTTCCATCGCCGGACGGCCCGTAACCTTTTCAACTTTTTCGAAAGCACGATACAAAATATCTTGAGCCAAGCTCTTTTTACCGTCGACCATAATATTATTAATTAATCGAGTCACAATCGGTGAATTATATATGGGATCGGGTAATACCTTTCTTTTTGGAATATGTCCTTTACGGGGCATGGTGAATTCCTCCTTTCAAATAATAATTATTATTGTTCTTTTTTAGCACCGTATTTACTGCGCCCTTGCTTGCGGTTTTCAACCCCGGTTGTATCCTGAGTACCGCGAATAATATGGTAACGAACTCCGGGAAGGTCTTTAACCCGACCGCCGCGAATCAAAACAACACTATGTTCTTGCAAACGATGTCCAATACCGGGAATATAAGCAGTAACTTCAATTCCGTTCGATAAACGAACCCGCGCATATTTACGAATGGCCGAGTTCGGTTTCTTCGGTGTCATTGTTGTTACTCTTGTACACACACCCCGTTTTTGCGGTGATTGAACATCAGTATATTTTTTCTTTAAAGTATTATATCCGATGTTTAATTGTGGGGATTTTGATTTTTTACTTTTGGACTGTCGAGGTTTACGAACCAATTGATTAATAGTCGGCATGATTTTCTCCTTTCTTAATATTGCTGCCACACTTCCTGGCGTTTCAATAGTTGATAAAGAATAGTTTTGGCTAAGCCAAAACTATTAATTTTTTATACCTATAACATTATACGCTTATTTGTTATGAATGTCAAGATTTTTTATAAATAAGCATCATAATACTTGAATATCATTAGCGTGAGACTATCACCGAAAATAGAAAGGACTAATCTTCCTTGCTTTTTTCTTCAACTAAATTATCATAATCGGCTTCGATAACACCGGTTCCGGCCGGAATCAAACCGCCGATGATGATATTTTCTTTAAGACCTTCAAGCGTATCTTTTTTTCCGCGGATTGCCGCTTCAGTTAATACCCGAGTTGTTTCTTGGAAACTTGCAGCGGAAAGAAAAGAATCAGATTTAAGGGACGCCCGGGTAATGCCGAGAAGCAATGATTTTACAATCGGCAATTCTATCCCTTTTTTCATGCAATCATCAATAATATCATAAAGTTCATTTTTAGATATTTGGGTTCCCGGCAAAAGTCCGGTTCCACCTTCATGCACAATAACCGCTTTTTGCAACATTTGACGAATAATAATTTCAATGTGTTTGTCGGCGATTTCAACTCCCTGGGAACGGTATACTTTTTGAACTTCCTTTAAGATATATTTCCCGACATCCTCAACCGTACTTACCCTTAAAAGTTCTTTGGGATGAATCATTCCTTCGGTCAAAGGTTGACCGGCTTTTACCCGATCTCGTTCATGAACAATCGGAACTTTTCCGTATTCTGTTAAGTATGTTTTTTCTTCTTGATTATTTTTGATTTTTATCTCAAACCGATTGTCTTTATCATGACGAATGGAAATTACAACGCCGTCAATTTCGGAAATAATCGCTTTGATTTTTGGGGACCGCGCTTCAAAAAGCTCCTGAATTCGCGGCAAACCTTGAGTAATATCTTCACTGGCAACACCGCCGGAGTGGAAAGTTCTCATCGTTAATTGTGTACCCGGTTCGCCGATTGATTGGGCGGCAATGATGCCGACAACTTCCCCGATTTCAACAATTTCACCGGTGGATAAATCGCTGCCGTAACAGTGAACACAAACACCGTTATAAGAATCACATGTCAACAAAGTCCGAACCGAAACTTCCTTTACTCCCGCTTTCACAATTTGTTCGGCTAAATCATCATCGATATAAGTCTCGGCCGGAGCCATAACTTCACCGGTTTGCGGATGAATAATCGGCTTATTGATAAAGCGGCCGCGAATCCGGTCAAAGAGGGGAACACGGCTTTCTTCAATGGCGGTAACGACCATTCCTTTGTCGGTGCCGCAATCTTCTTCATAAACGGTAACGTCCTGACTGACATCAACCAAGCGCCGGGTCAGATATCCCGATTCCGCGGTTTTTAACGCCGTATCGGTTGAACCTTTCCGCGCGCCATGAGTCGAAATAAAGAATTCGGACATCGTTAGGCCTTCGCGGAAAGAAGCCCGAATCGGAATATCCATGATTTCACCGTTGGGTTTGGCCATAATGCCGCGCATTCCCGATAATTGTACAAAATTAGAAATATTGCCGCGGGCACCGCTGTCGCTCATCATATATAGATGATTGGTGGCGAATTTCTCCTGAACTTCGTTGACGATAGCACCTTCGAGTTTTTCTTTTGCTTTCTGCCATACTTCAATAACCCGTTGACTCCGCTCTTTTTTGGTCATAAAACCTTTGCGGTAAAGACCGTCGTATTTTGCCACCTTTTCCTCGGCTTCCTGCAATACTTCTTTTTTAACGGGGACAACCTGAATATCTTGAGCGGCAACCGTAATACCGGAAACGGTCGAATATTTAAAGCCTAAGTCTTTCATTTTATCCAGTGTTTTTGAGGTTTCCGCCAGTTTAAACTTTTTGAAAACCTCGGCAATAATCTGACTTAAGAATTTCTTCTTGAACGGATGAGGCAGTTCGATACGATTAATTAAATCGCGGAAGGTTTCTCCCGGTTTTAAATCTTTTGCTGAAATAAAATATTTATCCGGGGTTTTATCGATAAGGTTTTCCGCTGAAGCCTCATTAATAAACGGTACATAAGGCGGCTCCTGCGGGAAAATAGTATTGAATATTATTTTACCGTAAGTTGTAACCAGATATTTTTTTTGCTGGGCCGATGTAAAATGAGGATTATTAAAATATTTAGCCGGCAGTAATATCCTTGTATGAAAAGTAATATCGCCGTTTTCATAGGCTAGTTCAACTTCGCTTACCGAGGAGAATACTTTCCCTTCGTTCGGTTCGCCTTGCTTTTCAATCGTAAGATAATAATTACCCAAAACCATATCCTGCGACGGCGTTACAATCGGCTTGCCGTCTTTCGGCGCTAAAATATTTTTGGAAGCAAGCATTAATAACCTGGCCTCCGCCTGCGCTTCTTCCGAAAGCGGAACATGAACCGCCATTTGATCACCGTCAAAGTCGGCGTTAAAAGCCGGAGTAACCAAGGGATGAAGCCGAATCGCTTTCCCTTCAACCAATTTCGGTTCAAAAGCCTGAATACCTAAACGGTGTAAAGTCGGGGCCCGGTTTAAGAGGACCGGATGTTCAACAACTATTTTTTCCAATTCGGTCATGGCAATCGGATCTCCGGCTTCAATCATTTCTTTAGCCCGCTTTAAACTAATC
>JALOBF010000108.1 GCA_023228385.1 Bacilli bacterium | reverse complement strand
CAATGTCATTCAAGGTTATTTTTATGCCTTTAACGAAAATAAAGAACTGGAAGCCGTTATTTATCGGACCAGCTTTCAAGGCTATAAAAGTCAGATTATTTGCTTGATATCAATTAAAGCCGACGGTACGATTGAAAATGTAAAAGTAATTGATCGTGGTGAAGACAATGATGTAACAAAACATAATTTTGGTGTTACCGGCGAACCGGTTGATGATTACAACTTTGTACCGAAAACCGGAAGTACTGAGACTTCAAATACCGTCCATGAAAGCGTCGAGGCGGCGGTCAGTCATTTTAAAACAATCAGGGATAGTTTGGGCGGTGTCCGTTATGAATAAACTAACCAACTTTACAAAAGGCTTATGGCGGGAAAATCCCATTTTAGTATCAATGCTTGGCCTTTGCCCGACTTTGGCGATTACCGTTAAAGTCGAAAATGCATTGGGAATGGGACTTGCTGTTTTATTTGTTCTGGTTATGTCGAATCTCTTTATTTCTTTGATTCGTCATATTGTTCCCGATCAAATCCGGATTCCCGTTTATATTGTCGTAATTGCCACCTTTGTCAGTATGGTTGAGATGGTAATGGATGCCTATGTTCCCGATTTATATTCCCGGATGGCACTTTTCATTTCCTTGATTGTTGTTAACTGTATCATTCTCGGCCGGGCGGAAGCTTTTGCTTCAAAGCATAATTGGCTTGATTCGATTCTCGATGCGGTCGGAATGGGCTTAGGTTTTACCATCGTATTGATTTTAATCTCTCTGATTCGGGAAACCTTGGGAACCGGTTCGATTACTATTTGGGGAGATTTGGCCCTAAATTTCAATAAACATAATTCGCCGTTTTTCTCCGAATTTTATGTATCACCACCGGCAGCCTTTATTCTTCTTGGATTAATTTTGGCAGCCAGCAAGGCGATAAATTCCCGGAAAGAGGTGAGGAGTAAATGACATTCAGTGAATTAATTGTAATGGCTTTCTCGGCAATACTCGTTCAAAACGTTATTTTAAACCAGTTTTTAGGAACCTGTCCGTTTCTTGGCGTTTCCGGGAAGCGCGATTCCGCCGTCGGGATGGGTTTGGCGGTTATCTTTGTAATAACATTGTCAAGCCTGACTTCTTGGCTGTTATATTATTTAATATTAGAACCGGTCGGGATGCAATATATGAGTACTCTGGTTTATATTTTGGTAATCGCCAGTTTGGTGCAAATTATTGAAATGTTCTTAAAAAAAGCCGTGCCCGGACTCTATCGTTCGTTGGGTATATACTTACCCTTGATTACTACCAACTGTGCGGTTTTGGGAACGGCAAAAAACGTCGTGTCGAAAGGTTTTAATTTTTTGGAGACTTTTATCTTTTCCTTATCGACCGCCGCCGGGTTCTTATTTGTAATATATATTTTCTCGACTTTACGGAGTAAGGTTGAACGCGGCGATGTCCCGAAAGCATTTAAAGGAATACCGATTGCTTTAATAACGGCTGGAATCATGGCCATGATATTTGCGAAATTCGGGTTACTGAATATTTGAGGTGAATGAAAAATGTTTGTAAAAATACTTAAAAATATAATATTACCGGTATTGGTCTTTGCCGTTATCGGTGGATTGTTCGGATTATTGATTGCTTATTTTTCGAAAGTTTTTGCCGTTAAAGCCGATGAAAGAGTTGAACGAGTAACCGCCATGCTGCCCGGATATAATTGTGGTGCTTGCGGTTATCCCGGTTGTGTCGGGCTTGCCGAAAAAATCGTTTCCGGCGAAGCCGATAGTGTTCTTTGTAAACCGGGAAACCAAGACATGCGTGATTTGATTAAAACTTATTTGAATGAAGCGCTTAAAAATGAGCAAAATAATAATAAAAAGTAAACATTTACATAATTTTGCCATGATAATTAATTGAATTTAAAATATTTATATGTTATAATTAGTTGGTCTTAAATGATTAATAATAGGAGGAATAAGACAAATGTTTAAAAAGATTTTTATGGTTTTCGTGGTATGCCTGATGTCATTAGTGTTCCTTTCTGCTTGTGGCCAAAAGATGACTGATGGTGTTTATCGGGCTTTTAAAGAGACAGTAAGCAGCCGGGGCGCCCCGGAAGTAACAACCGTTAGTGTAACCGTTAAAGACGGTAAAATCGTCGGTTATGAAATTGACAGTATTCAAAGTCATACCGATGCGGAAGCAAAAACCGGTTATGTTTTCAATGAAAAATCAAAAAAAGAATTAGGCTTTCTTTATGGTATGCATTTCCGGACTTCCGGTATTGAAGGCGATTTAACCGATGAAGCCGTTATGAATCAATACAAAGCATGGCTGGAAGAAAACGATAAACTTGAATGGTTCGAGCAAGCCGAATTAATTGAGAAATATTGGTTGGAAAACGGGGTTAAAGATCCGGGTACCGAAGGTAAATTTGATTATATTACCGGCGTTACCATTTCTGACAATGACTATGTTACCGTTGCAAAACAAGCCGTTACGTTTGCAAAAGAAGGCAAAACTCAAGTTATAACCGTTAACGGTTCTGATTTGATTTGGGTCACTGCCAAAGTTGATAAGAACGGTAAATTCACCGAACTTGTGGTTGACACCCGTCAAGGCACAAAAGATAACGAAGGCAAATTCGTATGGAACGAAAAAACAAAACAAGAATTGGGCTATCTCTACGGTATGCATTTCCGCACTTCCGAAATTGAAGGTGATTTAACCGATTCTGCCGTTATGGACCAATACAAAGCATGGTTGGAAGAAAACGATAAGCTTGAATGGTTCGAGCAAGTCAATGTCTTTGCTGAATATGTCCTTAAAAACGGCTTGACCGGGTTTGAAATTGACCAGAAGATTGTTAAAGATGATAATACTCCCGAAGTTCTTACCGCGGTAACCGTTACGGCCGTTCATTACTACAATGTATTTACTCAATTATATAAAGATTTTAAGTGATAGTCGAAAACAATAGAAAAACACTCTGCCTAATCTGGACAGAGTGTTTTTCATTATTTAGGAAGTAAAAAGCAATTTAGATCTAATTGCTTTTTACTTTGTTTGCATACTTTTTTTAATGTTTATAAATAATATTAAATGGTGATCTAATGCATAAAAGAAAACATTTTCTAAAAGAAGTTGTCTGGATAGCGTTTATATTATTTTTACTGGCGATTGTGGTTCGTCAGGGTAATCGTTTAATTGATACCGCTTTTACCCGGGTGGCTTTTCCCCGTAACGCCAGTATTTTCGAGAACTTTAAAGTATACTTTACATCAGTGACTATCTTAGTGATTACAGAATACTTTATTGTTTTTGAATATCCGAACAATTATTTATTATCCCGGGTTATTGGTACTCTCGTAATGATGGGAATTACGACTTTAATTCTTACGACATATTATTTAATCGGAAAGCGGGAATTAAACTTAATATTTCTATATTTGGTATATTTAATCGCTATTGTTATCGGTCAGTATATTAGTTATTTAATTCAACGGCGCCGAGAATATAACTTTGGTTTATTTCTCGGATTGGCCCAATATTTACTGGTAGCCAGTATTATAATTATATTTACTTCAGTCGCACCGCGCGGTTTTATTTTTAGTTGGTTTCGTTAAAATTTTTGTATTTTTATGTTCGATATGATATAATATTGGTGGTTTATGCGCTGTCTTTATTCATTTGAACATAAAATATTTGTCCGTACCGGAAAACGGAACGGTTATAAAAAAAATCTTTACAAACATTGAAAATTATGATATGATGATATGAAACGGATTTAAAAGGAGTGTTTAATTGTGGAAGAAATGAATATGGAAAAATTCGTTGCTTATTTAAAAAACTATGGTTTTGTTTTTCAAGGCAGTGAAATTTATGGTGGATTGGCCAACACCTGGGATTTTGGTCCTTTGGGGGTCGAATTAAAAAACAATTTAAAAAGATACTGGTGGAAAAAGTTCGTTTACGCCTCTCCATATAATGTCGGGCTCGACAGTGCCATTCTAATGAATCCAAAAGTATGGGTTGCGAGCGGTCATGTCAGCGGATTTTCCGATCCGCTGGTTGATTGTAAAAAATGCGGCGTTCGTTATCGGGCCGATAAATTAGTGGAAGAAGCGACCGGCGGTAAAGTTAAAACCGAAAGTTTTACCACCGAAGATTTAAATTGCTATATCAAAGAAAAGCGGATTGAATGCCCAAGTTGTCATAGCAGCGATTTTACCGATATTAGAAAATTTAATCTGATGTTTAAAACTAATCAAGGTGTTATTGAAAACGAAGAAAACACCGTTTATCTTCGTCCGGAAACCGCTCAAGGTATTTTTGTTAATTTTAAAAACATCCAAAGAGCTTCCCGCAAAAAATTGCCTTTCGGCGTTGCCCAGATTGGTAAAAGTTTTCGTAATGAAATTACGCCCGGAAACTTTATTTTCCGGACCCGGGAATTCGAACAAATGGAACTGGAGTTTTTCTGTAAACCGGGAACCGATCTCGAATGGTTTAAATACTGGAAGCAATTCAGTTTAGATTTTCTTAAAGATATCGGACTTGATCCGAAAAGGTTACGCTATCGTGATCATGATGCCAATGAATTATCGTTTTATTCGGTCGCGACCACCGATATAGAGTTTTTATATTATTTCGGTTGGGGCGAATTATGGGGAATTGCCGACCGGACCGATTATGACTTACGCGTTCATCAAAAACATTCTCGGGAAAATATGCAGTACTTTGATTCGGAAACCAATACCAGATATTTTCCGTATGTGGTTGAACCGTCATTGGGGGTTGAACGTTTATTTCTTGCCCTTTTAACGAGTGCATATGAACGGGAAGTATTATCGAACGATGAGGTCCGGGATGTTCTTCGCCTTAAACCGGCCTTGGCCCCGATAAAAGTGGCGGTTTTACCGCTGGTTAATAAATTAAATGATAAAGCCACTGCCGTTTATCAAATGATGA
>JALOBF010000106.1 GCA_023228385.1 Bacilli bacterium | reverse complement strand
CTAAGATAACATTTGATGCAAAATATTATAATGAAAGCAATAAAACATCAAATATGATAGTTTCTTATCAATTAGCAGGCTCATCAGATTGGGTTCTAGTTAAAACAATTGAATTAACAGATTCATATGTTCTTCAAGAAATTGATATTAATAAGGATAATGTAAAGATTAGAATAGATGTAACGACAAAATCAGCAAATATTGATAACTTAAAAGTATATGGCTTAAATGTTCCAAAACCTAAGTATGAAGTGTTATTTAATTTAGATTATGAAGGAGCACCGTCAATACCTAGCCAAGTGGTTAAACATGGTTTTAAAGCAATTGCTCCGGAAACACCCACAAGGGAAGGTTATGATTTCTTGGGTTGGTATTTAGGCGAAAATGAATTCAATTTTAATACGCCTGTTAGTGATAATATAGAACTTGTTGCAATTTGGGAAGAAGAGGGAGAACGGGAAGTCTCTTATGAGGTAACTATAAAATCTTCAGGTCGATATGGTTCCGGTATTTCTGACGGTCAAATCCCGACAGAAAGGTTATCGATTTTAAATCCGGGAAGTGCCACAATAGATGTTGGTTTTTCCGCTTATGGTTCTACGAACACCATTTTTAATAATAGTGCAGGAGAAATTAGATTATATGCCAAAAACAATAGCGGTGGAACACTTAAAATAGAGATTGAATCAGGGTATAAAATTGAAAGTGTTTCTATAGAAACATCTGATACAAATGGTGGTTTTAGCATCAATGGTGAAGGTAATTATACATATACAAAGTCATCCCGAACATTAGATTTTGAATCATCTGTTCAATATGTTGAAATTCAAAATATAAGCACAGCACAGGTCAGATTAAAAGAAATTAAAATCACTTATAGTGTAAACCCTTAGAACCCCCTACAGATACTACTCCACCAGTTATTACAATCACCGATAGTGTAGTTAATAACTTTACTGTAGGGGATGTATGGAATTCAAGTGATGCGCTTAATTGGGCATATGCAATTGATGAAGTCGATGGTGAAGTGAGTATTTATTTAGATGATTCAGCATTAACTCTTGAAGAATCTAATGGTTATTTTGTGTTTAGTTTAGCAGGTTCTTATGAAATCACTTATTATGCGGAGGATAGTAGTGGTAATTATTCTATAGAAACCATTTCCATAATAGTTCATGAATACATACCACCGACAGATTTAGAAAATATAGATTATTCCGGATTTAATAATTATTATATTTCTTTAAATGATAGTTATGATGTCATTACCGATTTAGCATGGCTTCTAAGAGATACGATTTATTATAAATCATATGACGATGCCAGATATGTTTACGTATCCTATGATGAAGATTATCAAGTTGTATTATATGATTATTCCGGAAGCACGACTTATGGACTTGTTCCTAAGGAGTGGGGTGATGGCGGCAAAATATACGTTGACGATGTACTGTTCATAACTGTAGAAAGAGAACATGTCTGGGCATGCAACGATATGAGAATTAAACCAACCACGGGTCAACAAACAATTACAGAATATGTTGATTATGTGTTAAATGAGGATAACACCTTTAATTATCGCCCCTCCGGTCACAACAAAGGCCATTATAGTGATTTGCATAATATTTGGATTTCTCTTGGCAGTGCCAACGGATCGCATTCTGATCACTTTTATGGGGAAGAAGACGGACCCAGTGAAATTTATTATTTAATGAATAGTATCTTTTACCCCGGCGATGAATATATTGGCGATATTGCAAGAATCCTCTTTTATATGACTCTCATGTATCCTTGCCTTACATTAGTCAATCAAGAAGATGAGAATGCTGTTAAAGGATCGGTTTATTATGGATTCTTAGATGTACTTCTTCAATGGAACTTAGAAGACCCTGTGAGTGATTATGAAATCGCCAGGAACGAAACAATCTTTGCTGCACAAGGAAACAGAAATCCTTTTATTGATTTTTATACTGAAGGGTTTGCGGAATTATTGTTTACTTTTGGGGATCCTAATGTAATAAATTGATATTAGGCACAATCTGTCTTAGATTGTGCCTAATTTATCATTTTAAGATTTGGATCGTAAGATGGATATAATGATGTTGATGGGAAAAGTTCTCGTTATCGCATATTTGAACAGATAATAAAAATAATAAATTTTAAGGTTGGTTATTATGAAAATAAGAATATTGATTTTTATTTTGCTTAGTTTGGTTATATTTAGTGCCTGTAAAAAGGAAATATTTTATCCACCCCAAGAAATTATTTATAACGCCGAAGAAAATAGGCTTTCTTGGGATAAATTGCACAATGTGAATCATTATGAGCTCATTATCAACGAAAAAAATTTTGATGCATACGATAATACTTTTGATTTGAGTGCGTTTGCTGATGGTGTTTATACAGTCAAAGCAAAAAGCATTTATTCAAAAGGGGAATCATTGTATTCTATCCCCTATACTTTTACTATATTTACAAAGGAGAATTATGAGGTTTATGTGAAAGAAGATACCATTTATTTTAAAGAAACACCCGGGACAACTTATAGAGTAATTTACAAAGAAAATTTAGATAATATTAATGTTGCTTTAAATGAAAATTCGTTTCCCATACCTGATACTCTCAAAGATAAAAAATCAACAATTATCATTGAAACAATCCAAAACAATAAAGTCATAGATAAAACGACATTTACGTTAAATATGAATATCACAAAAGTATACAAAGACGAACCGTTTTATGTTAATAGTCTTAATCCAAAGGCAATTTATTTAGATGGTTTAGAAATAAAAGAAGGCTTTACATTACAGGAAGACAAGGTCATATTTAGTGATTCCTTTTTAAATAACATAAATAAAGAAGGTTTGGTGTCGATTGTAGGAGAAGAAAATCAAATATTAAGATTACACATTATTCCGAAAAAACTTATTTTATTATCCGAAACTACACAAAATTTTGTTGATATGGATGTTTTATTTGAATATCAATTAAATGGCTATAAACTCACATCGATTACATCTTTAAACAATCCTAAACCAACCGATAATGATTATACTTTTAATGACGGAAAATTAATTATTTATAAAGACTACATCAACTATTATATGAATGAAACCGAAAGTAAAGATTTAATATTACAACTTTCTTTTAACATAGAAGATCACAATGAAATTGTGTATTTGAGCATTACTTTCCCCGCCTAAAGACCAGACTTCTTAATATCCTGAACACAGGAGAAGGCGTATATAATCATGGGTATTTTGTGATATAAGAGTTTTGTTATTATGCAGGTGCTTATGTCGTTTTTTGTTATAAGCGTAATTATGTTAACGCAACTCCACGATTTCCGTTTGCAATTGTAGTAGAAACTGGAATTACCCCATATGTGATTTAAGTATTAAGAAAAACGATATTATAATTGAGGGAGTAATTTTCTTTAGCATTAATAATTTAAATCTGCCCAAAAAATCTAAAATAGTTATAAAAGATTTAAAAGTTATTGATTCTGTTATCAAAGAACTTTTTGCTAGTTATTTTTAGTAAAGAAAACGAAAAAATATAAAGCCATCAAATGTCTGACCTTATAGTCAATTGCTTGATGGCTATTTTTTGTTGAACTTGTTTTATTTCGAATAGGGATTAGTAAATGCTGCTTGCTCAATGTATGTTATGATTTTAATACCTTTTGTAATTCATTGATATATGCATTTTTAAATTCGTGATATTTCAGATCAGAATTCTTTAGTTGTGTATATTTTTCATAAGTTTGATCAAGAACACCTAAAAATAAGGGAACGCTGAAGGCAGAGAATATTAGCATATATTTTGCGTATAATTCATTAATATTGGTATTGCTGCTTACTTCGCTCAATTTTTTTATTATTAAACTGGTAAACTCTTCATCCAATAAAAACTCATTCACTAGAATGTTTCTCGAGCGATCTTGCGTTCCAAATTGTAAAAAGGAATAGGTTACGATTCCGACATTTTCATAAGTAAAGGAAAATATTAAGTCAATTATTAAAAGAATACTTTTCTCAAGACTCATTTTTTCCAAATTATAATTGTTGATAGCATCAACAATTTTTTCTTTTAATTCCGCAATAATCTCATCAAGAACATTACAAATCAGATTTTCTTTACTGCCAAAATAATAATTAACGGCAGCGATATTAACGTAAGCGGCATCGGCAATTTCTTTAATAGTAACTTCACCGTTGGTCCGCATTAACTCTTTGGTTTTTTCAAGAATTAGATTGCTTGTTTTGCTTTTGTTCATAATTATCTCCTAATATAAATTAAATCATATTTGAAATCTAATTTCATATACCATTTCTATTGTTATTATACCATATAAAATGTATAATTAAAATAGTTATTTTAAATATATATTTAGGAAATGAAAGGATGATATAATTTGAAGAAAATGCTGGACCCCAAAGGACGGTGGGTTACTCTTGGTGTATTTGTTTTATTAACGATAATCGGTGCTTTTTTAGCTCCTTTGGTAAATATTAATTATGATATGCGTAATTATTTGCCCCATAATTCTAACACAACACAAACTCTAAAAATACTGGAAGATGAGTTTGGTCCTTCTTCAATGATTCAAATAATGATTTCTGATTTAGATATTGTGGAAACAAGCGATATCGTTAATGAAATTGATAAGATCGATAATGTTGAAAATGTTATATGGTTAGGTACGGTAGCAGATATATATATGCCTTTTGACAGTATCGACCCGGATATTCTAGCCGAGTATTATTGCGGTGGAAAGATGCTGCTAACGGTTGAATTTAAGTCTGACGAATACAGCTTAGAGACGGAAAAAATTATTAAACAAATTGAGAATATTATCGATAAAACAGGCACAAAAGCGAATTATAGGGGACCGGCAATTGGTAATATTTATAGCCGCAACGTTACAAAAAAAGAAGCAACTATGATTATGGCGGTTGTTGTTCCGTTGGCAATTTTAATATTGTTTTTAGCGGCCAGTTCTTGGATTGAACCGGTTGTTGTACTGATTAACTTGATTATTGCTGTTGTTATTAATTTGGGTACAAACTTTATTATGACTGATGTATCATTT
>JALOBF010000105.1 GCA_023228385.1 Bacilli bacterium | reverse complement strand
AGTGTAAAAAAAGTCAGAGCGGCAGCCCTGGATATTGAAACCGTTCATTTACCCTTTGACGATTGTAATGAATTATGGCTTCACGGACTTAAAGGTGAAGAATATATTCAAAAAGCAATTATGGCAATCCAATCAGCGGCAACGATGAAAATACCGACGGTTATTTTTCATGTTTCCAGCAGCGATAATCCGCCACCGTATAACCAGCTGGGTATTGATCGTTTAGCAAAAGTTTTAAAAGTTTGTGAGCAATATAAAATTAACATTGCATTGGAGAACTTACGGCGTCTGGAATATCTTGATTATATTTATTCGACGTTTCAAAGCGAATACTTAAAATTTTGTTTTGACAGCGGTCATGCCCATGCTTTTACCAACAATATTGATAGTTTTCCCTGGGGAAAATATCAAAATAAACTAATCTGTGTTCATTTACATGATAATAACGGACTTTATGATCAGCATTTAATACCTTTTACCGGAAATATCAGTTGGGAACTACTGGCAAAAAGTTTTAAAGAAATCGGTTATTCCGGTCCGTTAACAAGTGAAGCAGTATGTTTCGATTGCCCCGGGGAAAAAGAAGAGGGGTTTGTTAGAAAAATAAAAGCAGCATTGGAAAAAATCGACCGATATATCAGTTCCTGATAAATTATAAGAAAATATCGGCGAGTTAAACTGCCGATTTTTTTCTTGCTTATTTTGAATCAATATATAATATTTTGGAAAAATTAAGAATAATGTTATTGAAGAAGGTGTCTGATAATGAAAAAGTGGTATAAGTTAGATAACGCTGCAAAAGTATTTCCTTCGGTTACAAGTAAAAGAAGAAGTAATCTTTTCCGTCTATCTTTTAATTTAAAGGAAGAAGTTTCCTCCGAGATATTGTATAAAGCATTATCCTATACAATTAATCGTTTTCCATCAATGAAAGTGAAATTAAAAAAAGGTATATTTTGGTATTATTTTGAGCCGAATTCGGAACAACCACTAATATATGAGGAAAGTCCGTATATATGTAATAAGTTTAGTTTTAAAGAAAACAATGGTTATTTGTTTAAAGTAAGTTATTTTCATAACCGTATCGCCATTGAGGTTTTTCATAGTTTAACCGATGGGGCCGGAGCGCTGGAGTTTTTAAAGGCTCTTGTATATAATTATCTTGTTATGAAAGGTTATAATATCGACAGTGAAAATTTAATATTAACTGATATTGAAAATATTAATGAAGAATATCAAGACAGTTTTTTAAAAAATTATGATAAAAGATTTAAAAGCAAAAGATATGAACGTAAGGCGCTCCAATGGCGCGGAACATTATATCAGGAAAATTGGCTTGCGCTTATTACGGGTACGGTCAGTGTTAAAGCTTTAAAAGAAGTGGCTCACCGTTATAACGCGACAATTACTGAATTTCTTGCCGCTTGTATTATTTATAGTGCCGGTCAATCATTAAATTTACTTGAAAACAAACACAAACCTTTTAAGTTATTTATTCCCGTTGATTTGCGCCGCATATTTCCTTCGCGCACCTTAAGGAATTTTTCACTGTATATACGAACTGCGGTTGATTTGGAAAAGAAATTATCATTTGATGAAATTATTAATATTGTTAAGACTGATATGGCTGAAGAACTGCAAAAAGATAAAATGCAAGCTCGTATTTTTCAGAATGTGAAAATAGAAAAAAATCTTTTACTGCGTTTGGTTCCGCTGGTGATAAAAGAAATTGTTTTGCGGATGGGATACAAAGTGTGGGGGGACAATGCCAACAGTTTATCGTTTTCCAATATCGGTCGGGTAATACTGCCCGAGGCGATGGGACCTTATATTGACAAAGTTGAGTTTTGCAATGGAGCTTCTTATCGCGCTCCGATTAATCTTGCTGTAATCAGTTTTGAAGACAAATTAGTTATGTCCTTTTCCGGTGCGATTGTTGAAAGAGATATTCAAAGGGAATTTTTCCGTTTGCTTTCTGACTTTGGTCTTGCGGTCTTGATAGAAACCAATGAGTTGGAGGTATGATTATGAAAAAATGTACAGAATGCAAGGTTTTAGTTAATACGGAACGAAAAACTTGTCCTTTGTGCTTTACTTTACTTCGTAATCTCGAAGCGCAATCGACTCAGTTAACATTGTATCCAAAATACCGGAGTAAAACCGTCCGTTATAATATTTTTTTTCGTATTCTTGCTTTTTTATCAATTGTTACCGTTTTTGTTTCTGTTTCAATTAATATTATTAATTACCGTGAAAACCGTAATTTTTGGTCTTTAATTATTGTAGCCAGTTTAATATATCTGTGGATTCTTTTTCGTTCAACGATTCGCGGTAATGGTAATATTCCCCGTCGTCTTATAATTCAAATGTTAACATTGTCGGTTTTGCTTTATGTGATAGATCGATTAAGCGGATATGGCCGTTGGTCCCTTGATTTTGTGATTCCTTTTCTATCAATGGCTTCACTGCTTTCTATTATTATTCTTTTAGTAGGAAATACTGTTAAGTTTCAAGATTATGTATCGGCTTTGTTTGCGGCAATTATTTTTGGTTTTATTCCATTTATTTTATGGTTATTTAAAATTGTTTCAACCTTATGGCCGTCTCTTTCGGCCGCTTCTCTTTCTTTTTCAACGATAATTGGTATGTTTATTTTTGCCGGCGGTCACATCAAAGAAGAACTGAAAAAAAGATTTCATATTTGAAAAATGAAAAAACCTTTTGAAAATGTAAGTTTGTGTAGTATAATATATATTAGTGTAAATCATGATTCCTTAAGGAGGTAAATATGAAGGAGTATAAAACAAACGAAATTAGAAATGTGGCCATCTTAGGGCATTTAGGTAGTGGTAAAACCACTCTGGGTGAATCTGTTCTTTATGTGGCCAAAGCGATAGAAAAAAAAGGAGAAATTGAAAAGAAAAACACAGTCGGTGATTATTCTATAGAAGAACAAAATCGATTAACTACATTAACTGCATCTTTGCTTCCGATCGAATGGGCCAATTGCAAAATTAATTTTCTGGATACACCCGGTTCCGAGGAATTAATTGGAGAAATGGAAAATGCCTTGGCCGTTGCCGACGCCGCTTTACTTTTAATCGATGCAACCAAAGGCGTTGAAGTTGGTACCGAAAGAGCATGGGAAGAATTACGTAAACGGCAACTGCCAACCATTATATTTATTAATAAAATGGATAAAGAAAATATAAAATATCAAAATGTAATCAATTCATTAAAAGAAAGATTAGATTCACATATTAAAGAATTCACTTTACCGATTTTTTCAAATGAAGTATTTGTCGGCTACATTGATATTATTAATAAAAATTCATATCAAAACGGCACCGTTGGTGCCATTGGAGCTGATTTTAAGAGCCAAGCGGAAGAAATGTATAATGGTCTTTTGGAAAACGTTGCGGAAACAAGTGAGGAATTGTTAGAAAAATTTTTCAGCGGTGAAGAGTTAACCTCAGAGGAAATACGTATGGGTTTAGCTAACGCCGTTACTGACGGTGATATTTTTCCGGTAATATGCGGTTCTGCGCTTCAAGACGAAGGAATTGTTCCTTTGCTCGATTCTATTATTACATATTTACCATATCCGAGTGTGGGCGGTCTAAAACAAGGGATTGATCCTAAGACTAAAGAAGAAATTTCACGCAAAATCAGTCATGAAGAACCGCTTTCCGCCATGATATTCAAAACTAATATTGACCCGTTTGTCGGTACGATTTCTTTTTTCAAACTTTATTCCGGGTCATTAAAAACCGGCCAAGAAGTATATATCCCGGAAATCGGTGAAACTTCAAAAATGCCGCAATTATTTTTCTTGCGCGGCAAAAACCAAATTTCGGCCGATGTTGTCTTAGCCGGTGATATTGCCTGTGTAGCAAAAGTTAATGAATTTGCCACCGGAATTACTTTTTGTGATAAAAAAAGCCCAATTGTTTATCCTAAAACCGAACATCCTTCACCGATTATTTATGTGGCCATTCAACCGAAAAAAAAGCAGGATGAAGATAAAATATCAAGTTCATTACAGCGATTAAATCTGGAAGATACAACTTTTGAAATAGTTAGAAATCCGGAAACGGCTCAATTATTAATTGGCGGTCAAGGGTTAACCCATATCGGTTATATTATTGAAAAAATACGTAATATGTTTAAAGTTGAAGTTGAATTTTTTGATCAAAAAATTGTTTATCGGGAAACGATTCGTGCCAAAGGAGAAGGTCATGGGCGCCATAAGAAACAAACCGGTGGGGCCGGACAGTTTGGAGAAGTTTTTATTCGTTTTGAGCCTTGTTCGGAAGATTTTGTTTTTGAAGAAGTCGTTGTTGGTGGAGCTGTCCCTAAAAACTATTTTCCCGCAGTCGAAAAAGGACTAATTGAGACATTTGAACGCGGTCCTTTAGCCGGTTTTCCGGTAATCGGAATTAAAGCGGTTTTATATGATGGTTCTTACCATCCGGTTGACTCCAATGAAATTTCATTTAAATTAGCTGCTTCATTGGCATTTAAAAATGCATTAGAAAAACTTCGACCGACTATTTTGGAACCGATTATTCAACTTAACGTTATGGTAAAAGATGAATTTGTCGGTGATATCATGGGTGATTTGCCAAAACGTCGCGGCCGGGTTTTAGGCATGGAACAAAAACATGGATTTCAGGAAATCATTGCTGAAGTTCCCGAGTCCGAAATTACTAAATATGCGGTAGATCTAAAAGCGATGACCCAGGCCAGCGGACGATTCACAAGAATATTCCTCCGTTATGAAGAGGTTCCGGAAATGTTGATTAACAAAATTATTGAAGAATATAAAAAGCAATAAATATTTAAATGCGTTTTGATTATAAAATAAGCAAACAAATAGTTTTAGGCGATTTTTTAAAATCGCAGGGAATATCCCGTCGGATGGGACGAAAAATAAAAGCTCATGGTTTGATAACAGTAAATGGGGCGAAGGCATATTTTTACACGATGTTATACCCGGGAGATTATTTGATTCTTGAATATCGGGAAGAAGTTAACGAAAATATGCCTCTATCGCCTTATCCTCTTAATATTATTTATCAAGATGAGTGGTTATTGGTTATTTCAAAACCGGCCGATTTATCGGTTCAACCTTCAAAAAAACATAGTTCGGACAATCTTGTTGCTCGAATCAAGAATTATTATAATTCCGTCGGACTTCACTGCAATATTCATATTGTTAATCGGCTTGATTATGCCACATCCGGACTGATGCTGGTGGCAAAAGAAGGACATACGCATCATTTACTTTCGTCGATACCGCTTGAAAGAAAATATCTGGCGATTGTTAGCGGCATTCCGGCAATTTCAGGAATTGTTGATTTGCCG
>JALOBF010000005.1 GCA_023228385.1 Bacilli bacterium | reverse complement strand
CACTTATGGCCATATCGTTAATCTGTTTTTTGAAAAATATGTGGAAGAAAGAATTGTCCAACCGACTTTCATTTACGGACATCCAATTGAAATCAGTCCTTTGGCCAAAAAAGCAAAAGATTCGCGTTTTACCGAAAGATTTGAACTCTTTATTAATAAAAAAGAATATGCTAATGCCTTTTCGGAATTAAACGATCCGATTGACCAAAAAGAACGTTTTGAAAATCAATTAAAGGAAAAAGATTTAGGCAATGAAGAAGCAACCGAAATGGATATCGACTATATCGAAGCCTTAGAGTACGGAATGCCGCCAACCGGCGGATTGGGTATCGGGATTGATCGAACTGTGATGTTGCTGGCTAACGTTGATTCGATTAGGGATATAATCCTTTTTCCCCATATGCGCATTAAAAAGTAAAAAGCCGAAATCCCGGCTTTTTTTATATGTTTAATTCCTCACTAATTAACGCAAAAATCTCTAAAGTTGTAAGGGTGCCCACCGGAATATATCCTTCGAGCAATACATTAAAATCATCAAATATTTCGGTATTTATCGGTTTCCGTTCCCGAATAATTTCATCTATTTTATCGGCAATTTTTTTTATTGCGGTCTTGGTTTCTTCGCAATATAAGTTTTTATCTTTTAATGAATCTTCCAAATCACCTAAATAAAGACTATAATTAATAAGCATATCATATTCTTTAAAAGAGATGACATCCTTTTGAAAATATATTTCATAATATAATTTCATTTCTTCTAATTGTTCATGCATATAAGAAAAGCCAACTTCAAAAATAACATGCATTTCCTCATCAATTTTATTTCCTTTAGCGGCTAAATCGCTTATATAATCCAAAACAAGCATTATATCAAAAATTCGGTCGTAAAGTTGTATTTGTTTTTCTTTCATCATCATGATAAAATCATGATTTTGCAATAAATAAGCCTTATAATCATTATAGTTTATCATTATTTTGCCTTAAACAATTGTTTAAATTTTATTTTTCCTCTTTGGTTTGGCTTTAGGTTATTTTGCACCAGTTTTCTTAGGGCTTCAACCGATCCTTCAACAATATCATTTTTATCAATAACTAAACCCCGCTCTTTATCTATATAAAGGTAAAAACATTTTTCCGTTTCGTAGACACTTTCGAAATGTTCCCATCCCAATACCGCTTTTCCTTCAATGCCTTCAATAAATCTTACTATTTTCGCTTTGGTAATTTCAATAAACTCCAACCGATCGCCGCGCTCTTTTTTATTTTGTCTAATGATAGCATTAACTCGGCCAAAAGTAAAAGTCGGAACCGTACCAATAATTAAAGCAGCAAAACCCCAAGCTATATAAAGATTGGTCATTGATGTTTCTTCAGAATAATTCATAGTGGCTTTTACAGCTAAATAAAGCGCCAACACTATTGCAAGCAATAAAAAATAAACCGAAAAGGATTTTCTAAACATATGAAACAAATAAAATCGACGATGTAACTTTTCATCATATTCACTTTTTATCAATATTTTATCCATGTCGTCTCCTTTAAATTATGTTTATTATATCATAAAACAGGCAAAAAGTTAATATTTTTATTTAATAAATTACGCAAAATAAGGTAATGCAAAATAATTATTATTGATATTCTAAAAATGTGTTATAATATTATTCGAGGTTAATAATTATGGATTATTTAATAAAATCTTTGGTTAACGACGGAAGAATTCGTGTTTACCTAGCAAAGACTACCGATGTATGTAATGATGCCATTAGGATTCATGATTTATGGCCAAGTGCCGCATCGGTTTTAGGAAAAACCATGACAATTGCTCTAATAATGGGAGCAATGTTAAAGGGAGATGAAGCCCTAACCATAAAAATTGACGGAAATGGGCCCATCGGACAAATAATAGTCGATAGTAATGCAAAAGGGGAAGTGCGGGGATATGTCAGTAATCCTCATGTTCACTTCAGTCGAAAGGGAAAATTGGATGATATATCAACCCTGGGCTATAACGGATATATTGATGTCATCAAAGACTTAAAACTAAAAGATCTATATACTTCAACTGTACCGCTACAAACCGGTAGTTTAGCAAAAGATTTTACTTATTATTTTCTTCACAGCGAACAAACTCCAACATTAACGAGTCTCGGTATAAAAATAAAAGAAAATAATACCTCTGAAGTATCAGGCGGCATTATCATCCAATTGATGCCAAAAGCAACCGAGGACGATATCTTATTAATTGAAAGAAAAGAAAAACAACTATCTTCTCTCTCTGAATTATTATTAAAACACCATAATTTAGAAGATATAATGACAGAACTCTTTCCGAATAATCACCGTATTCTCTCGACTATGCCAATTTCATTTAAATGCCATTGCAGTAAGAATTCTTTTGCCCGTGGCATTGCGACATTAGGGATAACAGAAATAAATAATATTATCGAAGAAGACGGCAAAGCGGAAGTCGTTTGCCATTATTGCCACGCGATATATAATTTCAACATACAAGACCTGGAAATCATTAAGAAAGGATTAAAACAAAAATGAAAACACTAAAATTTGCAGAAAAAATACTATCAATTCCCAGTCCCAGCGGTTATACAAAAAAAATTATCAATTATCTGGCCGAAGAATGTAAAGACAGAAACTTAATTTATGATATCTCACCTAAAGGCAATTTGATAATTAATTTAGAAGGGAAAAATGATTATACGGTCGGTCTATGCGCTCATGCCGACACTTTAGGAGCTATGATAAAAAGCATCAACCATGACGGAACATTAAAATTCACCGTAATCGGCGGGCCTTTACTACCCACCTATGATGGTGAATACTGTTATATCATTACCCGCGATGGCCAAGTTTTCACCGGAACATTTCTTGCTGACAGCCCTTCGGCTCACGTTTATCAAAATGCTAAGTCGCTTGAACGAAACGAAAAAAATATGCATATTCGGTTAGATGAAAAAGTCAAAAATAAAACCGAAGTCCAAAACTTAGGAATCGCACCGGGTGATTTTGTATCGGTTGAACCAAAAACCATTATAACAAAAAACGGATTCATTAAGTCGCGCTTTTTGGATGATAAAATCAGTGTTGCCATTTTATTTTCAGTTATTGATGAAATAATCTCCCATAAAATTCAATTAAAAAATAATGTGAAAATTATTATTACTGCTTATGAAGAAGTAGGTCATGGCGCTTCTTCAATTCCTGAAGTTAATGAGTTAATTGCCGTTGACATGGGGTGCGTTGGCGCCGATTTAAGTTGTACCGAATATGATGTTTCTATTTGTGCCAAAGACAGTTTTAGTCCTTATGATTTTGACATTACCAATCATCTAGTAAAAATTGCAAAAAAATTAAAACTTAGTTATGCGCTCGATATTTATCCCTATTATGGCTCTGATGTGTCAGCAGCCTTAAGGAGTGGCAATAATATTAAGGGGGCCTTGATTGGGCCCGGTGTAAGTGCTTCCCACGGTATGGAAAGAACGCATCTTGATGCTGTTAACAACACAATTCGTCTGATAATCGGCTATTTAAGTTAAAAACGAACGTTACCGTTCGCTTTTTTTTATTTTTATTATTTCACGATAAAGATGATTAAGCGGTAAACCCATAACATTATAATAGTCGCCTTCAATTCGTTTGATATACTTGCCAAAATTTCCTTGAATGGCATAACCGCCTGCTTTATCATAAGGTTCCTCAGTTTGAATATAGGCTTCAATTTCGTCTGGAGTCATACCATCAACAAAAACTTTTGTTTTCTCAATAAAAAAACGTTGTTTATTATTTAAAAAAATTACCACTCCGGTAAAAACATAATGAAAATTATTACTTAATGCTGTGATCATTTTTCGCGCTTCTTCAATATTATGAGGTTTCCCCAAAATATTATCTTCAAAAACAACAATAGTATCGGCGCAAACAATTACACTGTCAGGAAATTTGGTTAATATTGCCTTGCCTTTTTTAAAGGCAGCCTGTTTCACATAATCTGAAGCGCTTGTGTAATGAATAATATTCTCATCAACATCAACAGCATCAACAATAAAATCAAAGCCTAAAGTTGCCATCAACTCCTGCCGACGAGGCGATTTAGAACCCAAAACTATTTTCATTCTACACCTGCAGCCGTTAAATGTTTACTTACTGTTTCAATAATTTCCTGTCTTTTTTCTAAGTCGGGAAAAGCACCGGCAGCAAGTTCTAAGGCCCATATTACAGCACCGGTTGCCGGGGGTACATTCAACATTAAAATCCGACATTCCTTGCCGCTATATTTTGTTAAAGCATCGGAAAAAGCTTTTATCATTACCGGCGAAGCTCCTTTTACCCAGACACTGCCGGCCAGAACAACATCCACAGGTGAATCAAAATCAAGATTAACAATCGCACCAGCTGCTGACTTGGAACAACTTATTCCGACCGATTCTAAAATTTCAATTGCGACTTCGTCGCCTTTATTTGCTTCAGAAAAAACGGCAAGAGTTAAACCCATATAATCGAACCGGCGCATTACAATGAAATCACTAATCGCTTCCATCAGAAAATATTTATCGGAAACTCCTAACATCCCCATAACAATATTATACAACGATGTCGGTTTTCCAAAGCGATAAGCGGTATTATAAACGGCACGGACCGCCAATCTGGCAATATAACCGCCGCCGGCATCATCACCGACAATCCAACCGATACCGCCAACTTGTAAGTAATTACCGTGTTTATCTATTGCACCGCAAGAAGTACCGGTTCCGTTAATCGAGCAAACGCCATACCCTTTTTCAGTAATTGCTTTAATCCCAAGAAATGAATCATTTACGACTTTGAAATTTTTAAAACCAATATCGGCAACTACTTTTTCAATATTTGTTTTCTGCTTTGGCGTATCGACACCGGCTAAACCGAATACCGAAGCCAAAATATCATTTGGTTGCAATTTATGCTTTTTAAAGAGATGTTCAACGCCTTTTTTCATCGCCCAATAAGCGCCTTGATAACTATCTTTAAACTGTTCGTGACTGCAAGTCGGGCCGTGATAAAAATCAATAAATGCACCTTTACTTGTAAATAAAAAATAGTCGGTTTTAGTATTGCCCCCATCAACTCCCAAAATTAATTTCTCCATATTATCACCTTTTATAAAATTGTGGTAAATATCTTTTATGTGCTTCTTTTAATTCCTGAAAACAAGAATATGCTTTATTATAATCACCAACCAAAGGGTTAATTAATAAAGCCCTTATCGCTTCGTCCTCATCGCCGGATAACGCCGCGGTGACAGCGTGTTTTTCATAACTCTTTATCATTCTCATCATTTCTTTAATATGATCGTTATCTACATTGATTTTTATCGGTTCAGCTCCAGACTTACCAATAATCGCCGAAATTTCCACTGCATCATTCGGCGCCATAAAATCAAGAGCATTATTATTTAAAATATTTACTACTTGTATATCTCTTTTATCATTATAAATTGAGTCAACCAAATTTAAAGCAACTTCTGAATAGCGGGCTCCACCGCGCCTACTTAGCAATTCCGGTTTTACATGGAGTTCATTATTGGAATAAATTTGCAGCAATTGTTCTTCAATATCAATGCATACCTCACCGCGGCATTTTTCCGCTTCTTTGGCTTTTTGCAATTTTGCATCTTTAAAATAATAATATTCCAAATAAGAAGACGGAATCGCCCCAAGCGCTTTGATTAATTCCAGTGAAAATCCTTTAGCCGGTATGTTTTGCATCGCTTGGCTATTAATCCCTTGATTAATAGCTTCATTTAAATAATCTTTCCCGTTGGCCCTTATCGATGTAACCCAACTTAAATGATTCAAGCCAACATAATCAAATTCAGCATCATGCAAATTAAGTTTATTTTTAATACTATCAATCATATTAATGGGAACATTACATACGCCTATGGTCTTAACAGAACTATTATTAAGCAATGCTTCCGCAATCATTCCCGATGGATTTGTAAAGTTGATTAACCAAGCCTCCGGACAAAGCTTTTCCATATGGTGAGCGATATCCATCATAACCGGAATCGTCCGCATTCCTTTAAAAAAGCCACCAATTCCATTAGTTTCCTGACCAATTAAATTGTATTTTAAGGGGATTTTTTCATCCAGAACCCGAGCCGGAAGTTTTCCGACTCTTATTTGGCATAAAACAAAATCGGCATCCCGCAGAGCCTCATCCAATGATTTCGTTAACTGAACCTTACAAGGAATTCCCGCCGCTTTAATCATTCTTTGAACTAATCCGCCGACGATATTTAATTTTCGATCATCAATATCCATTAAATCTAATTGACTAATTGGTAATACGTCTTTTTTCGAAATAATACCTTCAATTAATTCCGGGGTATAAGTACTGCCGGAACCAATTATTGCAAGTTTGATTTTTTTCATATTGTACTTCCTTTTTATATAATTTATTTGTTAAAATTGTATCCCAAATCAATCATAACTTGATATAATACATCAGGGTCATCAGTCATAATAACGTCAGCTCCTGCCTTAATCAATTCCTTCATTATTTCTTTATCGTTAATCGTCCAGTATTGAACTGATATATTACGCTGATGCGCCCGATTGATATATGTTTTTTTTGTAAGGTCAAAATTAATTCCCTTTAATCGATAAGATGTGGGTATTTGTAAACAAACGAAATTTGATTTTGAAAATAAATTAACACCAAACATTTGAGTTAGTATAAATCTAGCAGCTTCCCCTACGCTTGCACCGCAAAAGATTAATGGGTATTTTTCTCGAATATACAACTGGATTTCATCATGAAAAGTACCAATAACAACCCGTTGCAACAAATTTCCGTTTGGATAGCGCTGATTATCAGTCATAAGCGAATATAGAATATCAGCCGCCTTTTCGCCTTGGATACCATTATTTTTAATTTCGACAATAAACATCAAATCCGTAAGATAAAAAGCAGAAAATATTTCATCAATCGTAGTAATATTAAGTTTGGCCTCACGAATTATATCGGCTCGATTTTCATCATCAGCCGCCGCTAAATCAGCATAAGGGCGATGACCTTCACGGTCAATAAATTTTGAACCAAAATTAAATTGAGAAAGTTCTTCCAAAGTAAAATCAATAACATAATAATCTTGGTTTGATCCTAAAATCTCTTCAACATCACTGCAAGAATTAATCGAAAAATCATGAATAGCGACTAAATGCTCATCTTTGGTCATACACAAATCCAATTCAAGAATATCAATACCATAATTTTCGATGGCATAATCAAAAGCAAGCATTGTGTTTTCTGGATTAAGATTTTTTCCGCCCCGATGAGCCGCAATTAAAGGGCGCTCGCCTTTCGATATTAAAAACGGATTATCTTTTATTACTTTTTGCGGTGGAATAACCGCAAATAAAGTCCAAGCAACAATTAATATAATAATTATCACAATAAAAATAAAAAATCTTTTTTTCTTGCTCTCTATTCTCATATATACACACCGTAATAATTATATCATATTAACCAAACAGAAGCAAAGAATATAAAAAAACCAAAATACAATTTTGTATTTTGGAAATCTTAGTTAAATTTAATGATTTTTACGATACCGCACGAGCACTGACGGTAATATACTTATGCAAAAAGTATTCAAAAACAGCAATGGTAATCAAGAATACCAAACCGCTTACCCATGTCATATAAAAGTTGACAGTCAAAAGATCAATCACATACGCGACAATCACTGCTATAACAGCATCACTAATGGTGGCGGAAACATTACCGTATCGCGGCAGAATTAATAAGTCGCCTATTAAAAAATTAATTATTGCCACTGAAATAGCAACGATGAATATCCATAATAATGAATTATTATTTATTAAACCATATGCTATCCACGCAGCAATAAAAGTTGCTAGCATTTTTATTATTAAACCTAAGAACGTTCGTTCCATATTACTATCATCCTTTCTTTATTTTCCTTGTATATTATTCCCCAAATATTTTAATTCAATAACCATTAATTAAATTTATTTGATATTATTAAAGAAAGGATTATCTATTATTAAAGCTTGTTTTACATAGTTAGGTAAAGCAAATGAAGCAATATGAATTTTTTTATTATAATATTTAGTTTTGATATTAAGGCTTTTCTGAATATCGGGTTTAAAGTTATCAATTGGGTGTAGTTTTTTTGAAGCGAATCCGAAAAGCCAATGACCACTGGCATAAGTAGGTATAAAAGCTTGATAAACTAAAGCGATTGGAAATATCTTTTTTAATTTTGCGTGTGTTTTTTGCATAATAGTTTTCATCTCATCAAAATATGGGCTTTCGTGTTGATTAACCAAAATTCCGCCACTGCTTAACAGTTTAAAACAATTTTGATAAAAATCAGCAGTAAAAAGTTCGGTTCCAGCCCCATATGGATCAGTTGAATCCACAACAATCAAATCATATTTCCGACCAGTCTCCCTTACATATAATGCCCCATTTTCAAATAATAATTTAACTCTTGGATCCCGTAATTTACTGGCAGTTAGCGGTAAATATCGTTCACAGGTTCGCACTACTTCTTCATCGATTTCAACCATATCGATTGATTGAATTGATGCGTATCTTGTTAATTCCCGAACTGAACCCCCATCGCCGCCGCCAATAACCAAAACTGATTTGATTTCGGGATTTACCGACATCGGAACATGAATCATCATCTCGTGATAAATAAACTCATCTCGTTCATTTGCCATCATATATCCATCCAAGGTAAAGAATCGTCCCAATTCATCAGAATCATAAAAAGCAATTTTTTGATATTTGCTTTTTTTTGAAAAAATACGTTTATTTATTTTTACTGAAAATTTAATGTCATCCGTCCAAGGTTCAGAAAACCAGCGCGCCATTTTTACCCTCCTATTTCATTTTTGGTATATTCATTCCGTAAAAAATCTCTACAATTTCCTGGTTGATTTCTTGCTTGATTTCATTTTTTTCTTGATCGTTTAGCTCATCAGAATCAATATTAAAAAGATAATTATCAATGACAAATTTATTAATCATCATTTTTGTGTGAAAAATATTACTGTGATGGAGATTAATATCAATAGTTGTATAATCCTTTAAAATGTCTTTGTAAATATAATCCTGAATTGAATATATTTTATGATCATTAAAATATTTGTCACCGTCTAAATCGCGAGTAAACCCTCTTACCCGATAATCAATTATTATTATATCAGAATCAAAACTACTTATTAAATAATTTAATGCCTTTAAAGGGGATATTTCGCCACAGGTGGATACATCAATATCAACTCTAAAGGTACTAACTAAATTGCTCGGGTGGCTTTCCGGATAAGTATGGACGGTCAGATGGCTCTTATTAAGATGTCCGACGACCGAGTCTTTACGGAGATTCTTATTCAGCGAATAATTAATATCTTCTTCGGATATTAAAACTGTAACGCTTGCTCCTTGCGGCTCGTAATCTTCGCAAGCTATATTTAATATTTTAGCATCAATAATATCAGCAACATCCTTTAATATGTTTGTTAGTCTTTCAGAATTATATTGCTTATCAATATAATCAATATATTCCTTTTGCTCGTTTTCATCCTTGGTATAACAGATATCATAAATATTAAAACTAAGGGTTTTGGTGAGATTATTAAAACCATATAATTTTATCTTGCTCACAAATTTTCCCCCTTTCATTTATACTTATATTATACCAAAATCATCCACCGTTTAAAACATTAATTGAAAAAAACCTCGTTTATTGCGAGGTTTCTTTAATTTCTATAATTTCATACATCTCTTTGGAATCTTCTTTTTTGACAAATGTGTCAAGTGATTTAACTTTTATAACCAGTTTTTTTTGATAATAATTAATTTCAATAATATCACCAACTTTAACTTTTACGCTTGGTTTGGCGATTCGGGCATTAACCAAAACCTTATCGGCGGCGCTGGCTTCTTTAGCCACCGTCCGTCGTTTTATAATTCGCGACACTTTTAAAAACTTATCTAGTCGCATCGTCCTCGCCTTTAGTTTCATCTTGAGTTGATTTTGCCTCATTCATAGCTTGCAGTTGTTTTCGATATATTTCTTGCAATTCTTCTTCTTTTTCTTTAGCTATTCTTTCGGCTTCTTCTTTTGCTTTTTTCTTTTCCCACCAAGCAAGTTGTTTGGTATTGACCAATTCATAAATATCTTCTTTTGTAAGTGTTTCAATTTCCATTAAGTGTTCGGCAATTAAAACAAGAAGTTCTTTATTTTCAAGCAAAATTTTGCGGGCTTTTTCATAACACTCATCAATTATTTCTCTGATTGCCTGGTCAATTTCTAATGCAACTTGATCCGAGAAATTTTTGTCTTTCATATAATCGCGGCCTAAAAATACCTGACCGCTGGCTCGTTCATATTGAATTGGTCCTAGTTTACTCATTCCGTATTCGGTAACCATCGCTCGAGCAATCATTGTTGCTTTCTGGAAATCGCTATGCGCTCCGGTTGTCATTTCCTTAAACATTAATTCTTCAGAAACTCTTCCCGCCAGCAAACCAACAATAGTATCTAGCAATCCCGATTTAGTCTGTAAGAAACGCTCTTCTTCCGGTGTCATTAAATTATAGCCGCCATATTCGCCGCGGGGAACAATTGTTACTTTTTGAACAATTTCCGCATTATCGAGTTTAACCCCAATAACGGCATGACCGGCTTCATGATAAGCAACTAAGCGTTTTTCAAACTGACTATATTTACGGCTCCGTTTCGCCGGACCCATTAAAACACGGTCAACCGCTTCATCTATATCATATATTTTAATTTCTTTACGGCCTTCTCGGGCGGCAAGTAAAGCAGCCTCATTAAGTAAGTTCTCTAAATCGGCACCGGAAAATCCCGGTGTTCTTTTGGCAACATCTTCAAGATTAACTTTTTGCGATATTTTTTTATTACGGGCATGAACTTTAAGAATAGCTGTTCTGCCTTTTACATCCGGATTAGAAATGCGAATTTGACGATCAAAACGGCCAGGACGAAGTAATGCTGGATCTAATACATCTACCCGGTTAGTGGCGGCTAAGACAATAACACCTGAATTTTCAGTAAAACCGTCCATTTCCACTAACAATTGGTTCAGTGTCTGTTCTCTTTCATCGTGTCCTCCGCCTAAACCGGCACCTCTTTGCCGACCAACAGCATCAAGTTCATCAATAAAAACAATACAAGGCGGATTTTGCTTGGCCATTCTAAACATATCACGAACGCGGCTGGCGCCAACGCCCACAAACATTTCAACAAATTCACTACCCGATATCGAATAGAATGGTACTTTCGCCTCACCGGCTACCGCCTTTGCCAATAAAGTTTTACCGGTTCCCGGAGGACCAACCAATAAAATCCCTTTCGGAATGCGGGCGCCAATTTCAAAATATTTCTTTGGATATTTCAAAAAATCAATTATTTCTTCTAATTCTTGTTTTTCTTCTTCAACACCGGCAACATCTTTAAACGTAGTTTTGGTGTGCCGAGCCAATCGGGCTCGGCTGCGGCCAAACTCAAAAGCCCGGTTTGTACCGGCGGCACCACCGGCACTACGCATGAAAAAGACAACCATTCCGATAACAAGCAGAATCGGGAGAATAACCAAAACGATAATCGAAAACCAATCAACTGAACTCATTTTTTTATAATATGTCGCGACTTTATTTGCTTTTATAAATGGTACAACACTATCGTTCAGTATATCTTCGCTAATAATTATATTGTAACGAGTTATAATGCCTTCGTCATTAATATATTCTCCGGTTACATTAACATAACCAATATTATTGCCGCCAAGTGGTGTAATAGCAACACTCTTAATACGATCCTTTTCGGCATAATTGAGAAAATCATTTAATTCAGGTTTATCCGGCTTATCAGCGGCATTGTGCATAAATAAAAATATTCCAATTATTAATAAAATTATAATCAATATAACGCCAATATCGGCTGTTTTAATTTTTTTAGGTTTTAATTGTTGTGGTCCTTGTGCCATTAAAATCCTCCTTATTTCTTGTAGACGGCTTCTTTTAGAACGCCGACATAATCCAAATTACGGTAAAGTTCATTGTAATCAAGCCCGAAGCCAACAACAAATTTGTTGGGAATGGTTTTACCAATATATTTGGGTACTACAGTATTAACCGTTCTTCCGTCCGGTTTATTTAGCAATGTAATAATTTCAATACTTGCGGCACCGCGATCTTGAAATAGGTTCATTACTTCCCGCAATGTAAGACCGGTATCAACGATATCTTCAACAAGCAAAATATGACGGTCTTTAACCGGTGTAATCATATCCTTTAAAACCATTACGGCTCCGGTTGATTTAACGCCGCTATAACTGGATGCCTGAATAAAATCTATTTCCATATCACATTTGATGTATTTCATCAACTCCGACATAAAAGGAACACTGCCTTTTAACAATCCAACTAAAATTGGTCGTTTGTCTTGATATTCTTCGGTTATTTCTTCCCCGAACTTTTTGCAAATATCCGCTATTTCTTCATGGGTTAAGATAATTTCTTCAATAAAATTATTCTTCATTATATTCCACCTTTATTAATATATCTTTTTCTTTGATCGTTTTTAAATGTTGACTTTTCACGATACCCGGTATAGCAAGTATTTCTTCGTTTTTCTCAATAATTAATACTTGTTCTCGTTTAAGAATGCCGATTTTTTTATCGATTAAAATATCTTTAACCTTTTTATAGCCGACATCCAATAAAATTTTATCCCCCGGTTTTCGGGTACGGACTCTTACCGGTAACATAGCATTATTATACCATATTTCATTTGGTTTTAAAATGTTGAAATGACTATTTTTAAGAACATTTACCGATATACTGTCATTTAGAGGGTATTGTCCGGGGCCGGTAATTTCAAAATCAATTTTTAGTTTTGATAATTTTCTATGATATATACTTATTAAGTCATATTCTTTTACAAATGTAAAAAGATTTTTAAAGTAAAGTTTTTGGTTTTTCTTCGAAGACTTAATTAATTTAATTATTTCAGCAACATGAACCTTACTTAGTTGATAACGTTTCAACAAAGTAAACAATACTTCATATTGAAGAAATTCCGATAATTTTTCGAACTGAACCTGCGAAAAATATAGCTTATCTTTTTCTATTTTTACCGTTTTCTCAATAATACCATCAACATGGGTTCGAACAACATCCCAAGCACCAATCAATGTATCCGAAAATTCCCGAAACTTACGATGAACATTGACATCTTCTTCGAATAATAGAGGCACAATATTTTTGCGAATCCGATTGCGGGTATACATATCCAAAAAGTTGGTTTCGTCCTGATAATATTTTATTTTGTTTTCTCGGGCATAATCAATAATTTCTTTTTTTAATATATCCGCAAACGGACGAATCAGCAAAAAACCATCAGCGTTGACGAGCGGAGCAATACCGGCATAGCCCTTAAGATTACTCCCGCGTATTGTGCGCATAATAATTGTTTCAATATTGTCATTCGCATGATGCGCAAGCAGCAAATAATCCGCCGCTAGCTCCGCCATAAGATTACTGAAAAAATGATGTCTTTCGTGATGAGCATAGTCTTGAAAATTATCATCTTTTGATATTTTTAAATGATAGACATAACACTTAATATTATGGCACAAACAAAAGCTTTTTATATATTTTTCTTCTTCTTTTGCTTGTTTTCTTTGGTGATGATTAACATGAGCAACATAAATAATAAAAGGGTAACATTCTCTTAATCTAATTAATACATCAAGTAAAACCATCGAGTCAACTCCGGTTGAGACCGCGACCACAAGTTTTTTATCGTTTAATGATAATTTATTATCTTCAAAAAAATTTAATATCCGTTCAATCATTTTATAACTCCGTTATATTATTATACAATAAATACATTTTATCTTCAATTAATTTATACAAAAAAAAGTGAGCCTTGGTTCGCTCACTATTTTTTCATTTGTCGATGACTTAAGAGTACATTAGATTTAAATGAAGTTAACTTTAAATCTCTATCATATTTGTCTTTAACAGCTTGGTTAATCATTTTTTCAATTAAAACAGGAAAAGACAATTTTCCTTCAAACAAATAAAAACTGAGTGACCCGGGAATCGAATTGATTTCATTGACATAAAGCGTATCGGTATTAATATCGTATAAATAATCAATTCTTATTACTCCTTGCGGTTTAAAAATAACAGCTGTTTTTCTGCTTACTTCCCCAATTGCCGCTTCAAGCTCCTTCGTTATATTAGCCGGTATTTCCCGCGCAGCATCTACCGGTATATATTTATCATCGAAAGTCAGATAATGATTGGTACTTTTTACTTCTTCAATATCAGAGAGCAAATAATCATTTTCGGTATTTAAAATTGCCTGATTAAATTCGCGGAAATTAGTGAGTTTTTTTTCCACAACTATTTCATCATCATATTTAATCACATAATTAAGCGCTTTGATTAATTGATCACGGTCGGCTGCAATCTTGATTCCTATACTAGATCCTAGCGATACCGGCTTGACAATTAAAGGGAAACCTAAATCAACGCTATTTTCTAGAACGGTAAAAACATCTTTTTTATATTGCTTAAAACTAAACCGGAAATAAGGGATAACTTTAATACCGTTAACAGATAATAATAATTTAGTATAATGCTTGTTTTGAAATATCGCGGCAACCAAGACCGAACTTGAAGCATAAGGGACATTTAGAATATTGAAATAACCAGCTAAACTGCCATCTTCAACATTATTACCGTGAACGACCGGTATAACAACATCTAACGGTTTGCGATATTTAATCGGCAAAAAAGGTTTTATTCCTTTTAAATAAAGTCGTCCCCGATATTTATAAAAGGTTACATTATAATGTTTAATTTTTTCTTTTCGAAAGGTTTGTAACTGATCAAACTTAGGACCAACCCAAAACTGGCCCTCCTTTGTAATATAAATGTTTATTAATTCATGCCGTTTCCGATCAATAGCATAACTTGCTTGGATCATAGACAAAATCGAGATTTCATGCTCGACCGAATTACCCCCAAAAACAATAGCCACCCGCTTTTTCATTAATACCCCCTATATTTTATATATATCGGCAATATCATTTTCAATAAGAACTGTTGCTTTTGAAAAATTATTTTTTACATAATTTATTGCCGTTTTATAATTGTCTGCTAAAATATAATTTGAAAATTTATTATTATCCAAACCGTCTTTTATTATCATTCCGGTTTTTGATTTTATTAATACCACAAAATCACATACCTGACTGATTTTTTCTGACAACGCGTAATTAAGCTGCTTTTCCATCTGTCCGGTCTCAACAATTCCTGGTGTAATTAATATTTTCAACTCCTTGCCGTTGGCCAAGACGGCAAGGGCATTAATAAAACCATGGTAATTGCTGTTAAAGGCATCTTCTAAGATAGTTAAGCCCCCTTCTTCCGTAACACTTAATCGGTTTTTTACCGGTTCCAAACGGGAAGCCTGAAATACAATCTCAGAAACCGAAACGCCTAATTCCCTTGCTAGGGCAAAACCCGCCAAAATATTATAAATATTATGATAACCTAGTAATCCGGCTTTAATTTCTGCAGCACCACCGGGGTAATTAATAGTAAAATAAAGACCGTCAATACCGGTTTTTATATGAGTTGCCCGATAATCGGCCGGGCTTTCTATACCAAAAGTAACAATCCGGGCTTCCGTTTTAACCGGACAACCGGCAATAGCTGAATCATCGTTATTAATAATACCGATACCGGTATGGGGTAAGCTTACTATTAATCTCATTTTTTCCGTAACAATATTCTCCATTGATTTAAATGTCTTTAAATGCTGCGGCCCAACCGCCGTCACAATGCCGTATTGAGGTTTGATAAAAGCGTTCAGTTTCTTAATATCGCCTTTCCGGCTCGCTCCCATTTCCGCAATCAAATAACGATGCTCGGGAAATAACTTTTGATTAATATTAAGAGCGATGCCGTTTAAGGTGTTATATGATTTATCCGTACAAATAACCATTTCTTTTTCTTTTAAAAAAGAATAAAGGATATTCTTTGTGCTGGTTTTTCCGTAACTGCCGGTAATACCGATTACTATGGTATGATATTTTTTTAATTTATTTTTGGCCATTGATTGATAATATTTTGCGATTGAATATTCAATCGGATAATTAATACCGGCGGCCAAGAAAATTAATAACGGTAATAAAATGTAAATTATCACAAGCGAAGAGTGTAATTGCGGCAAAGGCAAAAAATAATGTAATAATGTTCCGACCGAAACCGTAACAATTAAGATTGTAAATAAAAGGCGCTTAATCCGAGGGGTTACATTCAATTCAATTATTGGTTTATGCTTTTTATAATACCAGACTAGTGCTCCGCCATACAATGAATATATGATTTGAACATACCAATTTCCAAGCAAAAAAATAAAAATCACAAATGGAATTAAAAATAAACCAAAGCGATAATAATAATATCTTAAAATCGGTATAAAACCAGAAAAATGGTAGTGGCTTTGTTGGAGAAGATTCAGTAAACGCAGTACCGCCAAAACCGTTAGATAAGCACCAAAAACAATTGATATATACTCGGTTGCATTTTTAAATGTGTCCATAAACTATCCTCTATAATAAATCTTTAAGCATTTTTATAAATCTTTGTTCTTCTTGGATATAACAAAAATGGCCGCTGTTATAAAATGTTACTATTTCAGCATTAGGAATTATTTTTGCCATTTTAAGACCATCCCCATAGGGTGTTTCTTCATCCAACAAACCCCAAAATAAATAAGTCGGGCAAGCGACTCGTTTCATATCGCGGCGCGAGTCGTAATTTACCGTTTTGATTAAGATTTGACGCATAATGCCTTTGGCACTACGATAATCTTTTGACCCGGACTTATCTATTAATTTCTGATATTTTTTTGGAGCGATTATTTTATATATTTTTCTAAATATTTTATAATACCAAATCTGAAAAAAGCGCCGTATACTTCTTTTCTTTAAACCAGCCGCGCCAAGCAAAAATAACTTTTCAGCCCCATAATCGGCACAATATTTAAGCGCTATTCGCCCACCGAACGAGTGAGCAACTATGATTGGTGAATTTATCATAAGCGTATCAAACAATGCCTTAAGGCTGTCGGCATACTCTTTAACTGACAGCGGCGTCGTTGGAACTTCACTATGACCGAAGCCAAGTAAATCAACGCCCAAAACTTGATACTCGGATATTAAATTAGAGACTATTTTTTTAAAAGAAGAAAAGTTTTGCCCCCATCCATGCAAGAATACGATAGTTTGACCTTCTCCTTCTAAATAATATGCCATTTTCCCAAAAGGTAAAACTAAATAATTTATCATCATACTTAATTATATGATAAATTTAATTCGAGTATACTTGCTTCAATATTTTAGAAAAAGGCCGAGGCATTTGTCGACCAATCTAAATTAAAGGAGGGAAGATTTGATATTTTAAAAGTTTGTCATTAAAATCCTTATATTCGTGAAAAGCATTGATTATATCTTTGATTTTATCTTCAGTATAATAAAATAAGTAATTATCATCATAAATATAGTAGTCTTCGGATTGACCGGAAATAACCATTCCGTCAACATAAATATCATGATTCCGCGGATTATAGACAAAAGTCACCGCATCGGATAAAGCATCAACACCAAAATAATATTTCGGATTAAGGTCAAAAAGATTAGCTACGGTTCGGGCTGTACAGTTGGTCCCCCGAACCAAAGAAATAATCTGAGTTTCTAAAATTCCATTTTCTTTGATTGTTTTTCCCGAAGGATCAAAAATAATAAAGGGAATGTTTTGAAGAAGCTTCCGTTCCATCAGCCTTTTTGAAATCGGGTCTTCGGCATGATTATTAATGTAGTTTATAGGATTGGCAAAGATATCAGGATTTTCATAAAACATATCATAAACATCAAAACCGCATCCGTGATCGCCGTATAGTATAACGATGGTGTCATCGGCCAGACCTTTTTCTTCCAAACAATCAAACAATACCCCCAATGCATAATCAGTATAACTTACATGTTCCAAATAACCTATATGCTGTGGATTGCGGATTATACTATTGACTAATTTAAAATCGTCGGGAAATAAGTTTTCTTTTTCTTTAAACCATCCGTTTTTACTCTCGAGCGGTTTGTTATAAGGAGTGTGATTAGAAATAGTAATCGGAAAAACAAATACCGGTCCGTTTTGGCTATGCTTTTTCATTAAATCGACCGTTTGCCGTAACATATCTGTATCATTAAGCCAAGTATGTATTAAATTATCGGAATTCATCTCCAGTTTCTCTTCAGAATAATGAACATCAAATCCATATAAATTAGGATGAATATTAGCCCTTTCATAAAAAGCTCCGGTATTGGCGTGAACGGAAATAGATGAATAGCCTTTATCCCGAAACAATTTTGGTAACGTTTGATATTGAACATTATTATAACGTAAAATTGTGAAATTGGGACCGATCGGATTTAAGCCGGTTAAATTTGTAAATTCAGCATCGGAGGTATTGCCGATACCGACACTATGATAATAATTGTTTAAATATACTGAATTACTTAAAATCCGATTTAAATTGGGGGTGACTTCAACCGGTTGACCATCAATCTCGATAGTTAAACCGACAACAAAATTATTGAGCGACTCGACCTGGACCATCACCAAATTTTTATCTTTAAAGATTCCGGCAAAAGCACTATTACCGTAAGTTATACCATCGATTGGACTTGTTCGCTCAATGTTTTTGTATTTTTCTAATTCAACTTCAATTTCCTTTTTCTTCTCTTCCGGGTAAACCTCATCGGTAAAAAAATAAGAATAGGCATCATATATATAGTAATTAAATAAACCCGTCGTTTGGATACCGTAGATTGGGGTTGCATTATCTTCATACCATGTATCATTAATATCAAAAAAATAAGCACTAAGACTATTGCCCATCGTTAAAAATCCGATTGCAAACATTAAAATACCGATGTAAAGCCGGTTTAATCCTGTGATAAAGGAAGATTGGAAAAACTCCTCCTTTTTCCGGTTGCGATAAAAGAAAAATATATATAAAGTAATAACAATCGCTGCCGGTAGGAGAAATATAAACTTTGCTTTTATAATCAGCCCCGGTAGAGCCCGAATTAAAAACATAAAAGCCTTACCGCCGGCCGGTGTACCAAAAGTTTCAAGATTATAAAACGAGAAAAAAGTTTTATAATAATAAATATATACGGACATCCCGAGATATAGAATGCTTAAAACTATCGATACTATCATTATAAATTTTCCCCGTTTATAATCGGTTTTAAAAATCAGAACTGCTAATCCCAAAAACAGCATAATAAAACCGAAGTCACCAAAAAAACTATTAATCATCATAAAAAAAGTTCGGGGATAGGGATTTATATCCGGGAAAACTAAGCTAGTAGTCATTAAAAAACTATTTAATATATGCAAGGCAATAAAAGCCGCAATATAGATAATTTTATATTTATTTAACCGTTTCGTTTCCATCTACTATTTCTCCTTAATCCGATAATTAATTATTAACAAATAATTTATCATTCCCATAATCAGTACTGCCGCTAATAATATTAAATTGATAAAATAAGCAATACTAAAATAAATAACGACGATTATTAAGCCCATAACAATTACCGTAAACAATAAATAAAATACTTTTCTTTTGATTTGAATAATTCCAAAAACAAATCCAATAAAAGATACCAGCAAAAACACTAAAGGCAAAAACAGCATTTTTTTAAAATCAAATAACTGTAGGATTGTTAAAGTGTTTTTGATAACTTTTTTATAGACAAACATATAGTAGGCCACCAAAAACAAAGCAACTATTAAAGTAATCATTATATTAACAAAATAATTTCGATAAATCTGCTTTCTTGTTATTCCGACTTCCAACTTGCTTCGCAAATGTTTTTTGGTTAGATTATAACTGTAAATAAAACCAACCAAAGTGAGTGTACCAAAAATATTATATATTAACATAGTGTTGTCTAGATCAATATCTTCAAATAAAACAATTGCAACCATTATTAAAAACAATGCCGACACAAAAGCTAATCCCAATTGAAAAAAATAATTATGCCAAATTTTTAAAAAAAATTCTTTTTTCATGGGTCTGACCTCAAAACATATTCATCAATTTGATAAACTGATATTATCTCTAATTGCCCTTTTTTTTGTAAATTCTTAAGCTCTGATCGTGTTAATTTGTTTAATAAAATAGTTTTTTCGTCATTACGATAAATGATATTTTCATTATTAAAACTTCCCTCCGGCACCCCTTTTACAACAATCAAACTGTCTTTATTATCTGCCATTATCGTGCCGTTATTAAAATCAGAGAAAAATATGATTTTATCCAATTTGTCGTTAAAAGCCGATAAATTATCGGGACCAAGTATAATCATATTATACTTACTTTTATCGGTTAAGCCGCTAGCAATTATATCAATATCCGTTTTAATTGAAAGATTAATCGTCGGATTATTAATAATAATATTAGATTTTTCCAAAGAACGAGTTAATGCATAATTAACAAAAGTGTTACCTGTTTTTGTATAACTACAAACATTGGAAACCTCAGTTTCCCCCCGGATATCTAATATTTCCGAAACTTTTCTAAACTCGTTTTTATTAAATACAATATTATATTTTTGACGAAACCTTTCTTCAAGATAATTTAATTTTAATGAGGAAAGATACCGTTTCCGAAAATCAAAATATACTCGGGATTGAAAATACTCTTTATTATCAAAAACATCTTTCTCATAATAAAAACAGGTATTATTGTTTTTATTAATACCGGCTATAATACTGAAAAATTCACCGACGATTTTTATATCCGAAGCCCAAATCGCTACCGCTTGTTGATTGGAAAAATCGATATTTATCAAATAGTTATTCAATTTTAAATTTTCAATCTTAAGGGATATCATACTTAACTCCTAATTATTATTATACTAAAAAATATAAGAAAAATAAAGTCATATTTTTTTTAAGCATATTATTTATTATATTAAAAACCGCCAAAGCAAATCTTTGACGATTTTTAATTAACCTATGGAGCCCGACATTTCCAATTTAATTAATTGATTGAGTTCAACCGCATATTCCATTGGTAATTCTTTGGCAAAAGGTTCAATAAACCCCATAACTATCATTTCCAAAGCTTGTTCTTCAGTTAAACCCCTACTCATTAAATAAAATAATTGGTCTTCACTGACTTTGGAAACGGTTGCTTCATGTTCGATTCTTGCTTTCTGATTCTTAACAATATTGGTCGGAAGGGTATCGCTGGCAGAAATATCATCAAGAATAATCGTATCGCATTCCACCCGGGCACGAGCATTAACCGCCTTTTCAGAACAACTGACGAATCCCCGATAGTTTACTTTACCACCGCCGCGGCAAATTGATTTTGAAATCACTTTACTAGTAGTATTGGGGGCAAGATGAATCATCTTCGCGCCGGCATCTTGGATTTGATTAGCACCGGCATAAGCTATTGATATTGCTGTCCCCTTTGCTTTATTTCCTTTTAGAATGCAAGCCGGATATTTCATATTGATCATCGAGCCGATATTACCGTCAATCCATTCCATATGAGAATCAGCCTCGCATAGAGCCCGTTTTGTTACTAAATTGACAATATTAGTAGACCAATTTTGAATTGTTGAATAACGACAATAGGCTCCTTTTTTTACATATATCTCAACGACTGCCGCATGAAGCGAATCTTTAGAGTAAATCGGGGCCGTACATCCTTCAACATAATTTAAACTTGCGTCATCATCGACAATAATAAGCGAACGTTCAAATTGCCCCATTCTTTCGCTGTTTATCCGGAAATAAGATTGTAGCGGTTTATTAAGTTTTACTCCCTTTGGAACATAGATAAAGGAGCCGCCGCTCCAGACTGCCGAATTTAAGGCCGCAAATTTATTATCACCATAGGGAACAACTTTTCCAAAATAATCTTTTATAATTTCCGGATATAAGCGAACCGCTGTATCGGTATCACAAAATAAAACTCCGAGCTCCTTTAACTCTTTTAGGGTATTGTGATAGACGACTTCCGATTCAAACTGGGTGGAAACACCGGCTAAATATTTTTTTTCTGCCGCAGGAATTCCTAATTTGTCAAAAGTGTCTTTAATTTTTTCAGGCACTTTATCCCAACTGTTTTCAACCGCTTCACTTGATTTAATATAATAAGTGTATTCTTTGAAATCAATAAAATCAAGCTGCGGTCCAAATTTGGGAAGGGGCATTGATTGAAATTTATTATAAGCCTTTATACGAAAGTCCAACATCCAATCAGGTTCTTTTTTATATTCAGAAATGGCTTTTACAACTTCAATACTTAATCCTTTGCCTATGTTTATTATACTTTCAGTATCTGTTGTAAAACCATATTTATATTCACCAATAATTTTACTAAGATTTTTGTTCATTATTTTCACCGTCCAATAATTGTTCAAGTGCCTTCCAAGGCAAGGCCGCACATTTTATCCGAGCCGGGAATTTTGATACCCCTTGGTAAACCATTGCTTCCGCCAATTCTTCTTCCCCATCAATAACTTCTCCTTTTATTAAAGAATAATATTTCGCAATAATTTTTTTTGCTTCAGTTATTGATTTACCTTTTAATAATTCAGTTAAAATGCTGGCAGAAGAACAACAAATCGAACAGCCGGTTCCGTCAAAATTTATTTCCTGTATTATTCCGGAGTCTATTTTTGTTTCCATTGTAATATCGTCGCCGCATGATGGATTATATAAACGAGCTTGCGGAAACCCTTTTAGGCCTTTATTACGGGGATGCTTATAATGTTCAATTATAACCTGACGATATAAATTTTCTAAATTATTCATTTTTTTCACCAGCGACTTTCCTAAAAAAATCAACAGTTTCTTTTACGGTTTCCACAAATCGATCAACGTCTTGATAATCATTATAGATATAAAAAGAAGCCCGTAAAGTGCCATTGCATTCTAGCCATTTGCTAACAAGTTGAGCACAATGATGACCGGCCCGAAGACAAATACCGCTCTCATCAAAAAAAGTAGCTGCATCATGGGGATGAACACCATCTATATTAAAACTTATAATCGGAATATCGGCTTTAGGATTATATACGGTAAGTCCCTTAAGATTAGTCAATTTTGATAGGGCATATTTATGTAACGTTATACAATGTTGGCCAATATTTTTAAGGCCTATTCCATTAATCAACTCAACAGCCTGAGCAAACCCAAGCACTTCAGCAATAGCCGCCGTTCCTGTTTCAAAACAAAACGGAATTTCCTTAATCGTTAACTCAGTTTTGCTTACCGAATTATTCATATCGCCGCCGTACTCAAGAGGGTCGATACTTAGTAATAATTCTTTTTTACCATAGAGGGCTCCGATTCCGGTCGGGCCGAGCATTTTATGAGCAGAAAACGCTAAGCAATCACAATCTAAATCTTTAACATCGATTTTAATATGAGCTGCTGCTTGGGCAGCATCAACGATAACAATAGCATTATGCCGGTGAGCCAAAGCAATGATTTCCTTTATTGGCGTAATATACCCCAAAACATTGGATACGTATGTTAAAGCAACGACTTTCACTTTTTTATCAAATACTTTTCGGAAATTGTCAACCGTTATCCTTCCATCAGCGTTAAGCGGGATAAACCTCAATTCCGCATTTTTCCTTTTACACATCTTCATCCAGGGAAGAAATGAACTGTGATGTTCGAGTTCTGATGTTATTACCGCATCACCGGCTTGCAGATATTTATCTCCATACATAAGAGCCATCATGTTAAGAGAATTAGAAGCGTTTTTTGTGAAGACGAGTTCCGAAAAATCACTATTAATAAAATCTGCAATCCGTTCGCGGGCTTTATCATATTCTTCAGTGGCCTTATAACTTAAATGATAAACACCACGGTGAATATTAACACCATATTGACTGTAATATTCATTCATTTTATCTAGCACAACCTGAGGAGTAAGCGCCGTTGCACTGTTATCTAAATAAACAAGATGGGGATATAGTCGATACATCGGAAACAAATCCCTAATCTTTTTTGCATTAAACATATTTTCACTCCTATAGTATCTTATCAATCATAAACTTCATAAAATCAACCGATTTATCTTCTGACATGTCAACAAAAAACGGATTTATAAATCCGGAAATTATTAGTTTTTCCGCATCTTCATAAGAAAGGCCCCGACTCATTAAATAATACAATTCATCTTCATTAATTGCGCCGATTGAAGCGCCGTGATTAGCAATACAATCGTATTCGTCAATTCTCAAAATCGGATCAGCGGAAATAGCCGAATACATATCAATAATCAAACCTTTTGTTTTTTGAATCAATTGTGTTTTTTTTGCATTTTTCTCAATAATCCCATTGCTTTTAATATCCAGTACCGATTTATATTTACTAATGCCATAATTATTCATTGTTGAAGTGGTAGCGGCGGCCTGGTGATATATATCATATTGAAAAAACTGCTTTTCTCCAGAAACATTAATAATGACATTTTCCATATCAATTTTCGAATTAATGTTTTTAAGATATATATTATCGATCAGTTTGCTTTCTGAAGAAAAAATCGAAAGATTCTTATTATTAATATATGAATTTTCCCCCATAATAGTATTTGCTGTAAACCCAATATTATCGCATTCGTTATTTTGTTTAAAACTTATATAATCGACGCGGGCACCATCACCAACATGAAGCGTTATCTTAATGTCTGAATTATTAGTCACTTTATAAAATACTTCTTTTAAAGCAATGGCGATTCCCGCATTTACATTAATCATAATTTCAGCATTATCATCAATAACATGGATAATTTTTAAAGACCCGCTCCTTTTAATATTTAATGTTCGCGGTCCGTTTCCAAAAATAAATTTACCGTTTTTATAAATCACATATTCTTCATTAGGGTCAATTAGTTCTTTTTTGATTAAATCAATCATTAAAGTTACTCCTTAAGACTTTTAAAAGCGCAATTTCTTAAAACAGTGGAAACCGGTTCTACTCTTTCTTCTTCTATCCCTAATTCCGCTTTCAGCCAATCGTAACCATCTTTATCAATTTTCTCAATTATATCTTTTCCACCGGTCAGGACAATCTGACCATTCATCATAATATGAACATAATTGACATCTATATAATCTAATAACCTTTGATAATGCGTAATAATTAAAGCACCAAAGTTATCACTTTTCATTTGATTAATATTTTCACCGACAACTTTTAAAGCATCAATATCAAGACCGGAATCAATTTCATCAAGAATAGCAAAATTCGGTTTCAACATTTTCATCTGCAAAATCTCATTTCGCTTTTTTTCACCGCCAGAAAAGCCCTCATTTAAATAACGGTGCGGTAAATCTGGGTGCATCTGCAAATCGCTTACGCATTTATCGAATTCCTTAATAAAACGGTATAATGATATATATTGTCCTTTTTTCATTCGAGCCTGCATGGCGGCTTTAATAAAATCAGCATTGGTAATACCGGAAATTTCATAGGGATATTGCATGGCAAGAAAAATACCGCGGCGACTTCTTTCGTCAACAGTTAAATCAATTATACTTTCATTATCTAATAGAATATCCCCTTCTGTAATTTGATATTTATAATAACCCATAATTGTGGATGCCAATGTTGACTTGCCGGTACCGTTAGGACCCATAATGGCATGAATCTCTCCGGTATTAATCGTCAAATTTACCCCTTTTAAAATCTCAAAACCATCGGCGGAACTATGAAGGTTTTTAATTTGAAGGTTTCGCATTATAAACTCCTTTATAAGTATACTTTTTACTTTCAACTTTAGTATTAAAAACAAAATGTCCTTCCAATCCCGGGGAAATATATATTTCATAATGTTTTGTAGGCTCATCAGTTTCTAAAATCCAGATTGTATCAACTTTATAATCCAATTCATTGACTAAAGCCATTGCTTTATCGATTCCTAACAAAAATAAAGTAGTACTTAAAACATCACCTATAATTGATTCTTCACAAATAACGGTAACACTGACCACATTATTTTCCATTGGATACCCGTTTTGCGGATTTAAAATATGATGATATCTTTTTCCGCTTTCAGTTAAGATATATTTCTCATATATTCCCGATGTAACAAGGGTTAAATCATTAACTGATAAGATTCCGATAGTTTTTGTTATATCAAAATCAGAATCAAAAATAGAGGCAAAGGGTCTTTGGATACCAACCCGCCAGGGGACATCCTCCAATTTAGCATTAACAAATTGACCGACAGTAAGAATATTGCGGCCTATATCGATAACTGCTTTATTATAATCTTTTTTCAGAAGATAACTCTTTATTTTATCGGCAGCATATCCTTTAACAATCGAACCTAAATCAATTTTCATGCCTTTATTTTTTAAAAATACCGTGCTGTGCTCTTTATTAATCACAACATTACGATAGTTAACTAATTGCCGGGCCTGTTCTATTTCATTGGCACTTGGAAGATCTTCATCTTTAATTCGATTGTCATCGAAAATATTATATTGCCGATTCGTAATATCCCATAAAAGGGATACCGGAAGAATTGTTGGATCATATAAAGCGGTATTATCAACAATAGAGTTTTGCGATATATCTAAAGCAACTTCTAAAACATCGACCACTTCTTTGTCAACAATAACCGGTTCTACTCCGGCATTATCGTTTACTTGCATTAAATCAGTAATAATGCCATCGCTTCTGTCCTGAACGTTAAACTTACAATCCAAATTCAACAATATCAGGTCCATATCGGCCGCCAGTTGATTAAGGAGATCCTCTTGTCTTTCTCCTAAAGTAAAAAGCGTAACCGAATTTGTTGTATTAAAAGCATTGCTTAATTTGATAGTATATTTATAGTACCTTTCATTATAGTCATTATCATTTTTACAACCGGCAAGAAAGAATAAAACCATAAGAACTATAATTAATAATTTTTTTGTTAACTTTACCATGATTGTCCTCCGACTTTATTATTATACTACAGAGAAAATATATTTGCATTAAATATAGTAATTTCTAAAAATAAAAAGGCTTTCTATGAAAGAAAACCCGTTTAGATTAACCTAAATGCCTTTTTCTCCTAGTTTCAAGAAACGCATTATGGTCTTCCGTTTCGGCATGTGTAAATTCTTTACCCCATTTTTTATAATATTCGATGATTTCTTCAGCGGTAACTGATTCTCCTATTTTTTTATATATCTGCTTCTTTTCCTGCTTTAATAACTCTTGCCAATACTTATCAAATTCCATTGGTAAAAGTTCTTTCTTTTTATTCTCAATTAAATCAAAATTATTGTTTTCACAAATGACTTTAAAAACCTCTTCCGATGCTAAGTTTAAATATTCATTGCCTTCAACCCGACATTTATGAATATTCTGATACTCGCTTAACCATTTTTGATTGTTCTTTTTAATTCTTTTAAGGGTTTTAGCAGTAATAAAGAGAGCATAACCAAAAGCGCTTGCAAACAATCCATAAGAAGTATATATAATTTTGCCAGAAAAAACATCCGGAATTAAAACAATTACAAAAGTAAAAAGCACAATAACCGAAATAACACAGCCTAAAAAATATATTTGATCCTTTTTTCTTTTTTCTAAATCTGCCTTAATCGGATCAAATATAGTATTTAATTCGTTTAGTCTTTCACTGTAGACTTCATACGATTTCTCTTTTTTTATAAGGTATTCCAAGAGTTTTTCATTATTGCGTATTTGCATAAAATCACCTCTATAAATATTATACCTAATAAGTAATAGTATTACAATCCGGAAATAAAAATATCCCTCTAATTAGTTTAGAGGGATATAAAAATCTTATCTATTTTGAATAGTCCATAGCGACATAGCGTTTATACATTGCATATCTTCTTTGTGCTTCTTGACGATTTAACTGCAATAACTTTTCGGCTTCTATTCGATTAACTTGTTTTAATTGAGCATATCTTCTTTCCGACATTAAATGTTCTTCATAAATATCCCAGTTAGGTTCTTTCGAATCTAGAATAAACGGATTCTTGCCTTCTTTAACCAGCCGTGGGTCATAACGGAAACAAGTCCAATAGCCGCATTCAACCGCAAGTTTTGATTGTTTTTGGGTGTTGCCCATCCCAGCTTTGATACCGTGAGCGATACATGGAGAATAGGCAATAATAATTGAAGGTCCATCATAACTTTCAGCTTCAAGAAACGCCTTTAACATTTGAGCCTGGGAATAACCGCTGGCAATCTGAGCGACATAAACATGACCATAACTCATGGCAATCGCAGCAAGGTCTTTTTTCTTGCCTTTTTTACCGGCTGCCGTAAATTTCGCAATCGATCCGGTCTGACTGGATTTTGAGCTTTGTCCGCCGGTATTTGAATATACCTCAGTGTCAAGAACTAAAATATTAACATCTTGATGATTGGCAATCACATGGTCAAGTCCACCGAAACCGATATCGTATGCCCAACCGTCCCCGCCAAAAATCCATTGAGATCTCTTAACGAGATAGTCTTTTAATTTAAAGATTTCTTTGGCCGTCATGCAATTAGATTTCTCCAACAAAGGAACCAATTCTTTTGTGACTTCTTTGGTAACTGCCCGGCTGTTACGATTTTCAATCCATTTTTTAAACAACACTTTAATACTGTTTTCTTCATCGGAACATTCTAAACCTTGTTCCATTAATTGTTGAATCCGATTTCTAATTGTTTCCGATGCCATATGAATACCGAAACCAAACTCCGCATTATCTTCAAAAAGAGAATTCGCCCAAGCCGGACCTTTTCCTTCTTTATTCGGACGATATGGTGTCGCCGGGAACGATCCGCCATAAATCGAAGAGCATCCGGTCGCATTGGCAATAATCATATCTTCACCGAAAAGTTGAGTTGCTAATTTAATATAAGGGGTTTCACCGCAACCGCCGCAAGCTCCATGGAATTCAAATAGCGGTTGAGCAAATTGAGAATTTTTCACATTTAAGTTAATATCGATAATATCGGTTTTATAAGTGACATTGTCGAAAAAATAACTTGCGGCTGCATCTTTACCATCGTGAATAGCCTCGTCAATTGAAACCATTTGTAAGGCTTTTTGACCTTTTCGACCCGGACATTGATTAACACAGACTTCACATCCGGTACAATCAGCTATTGAAACAACAATGGAATATTTTAGTCCTTCAAGCCCTTTGCCAACCGGTTCTAAATATTCAGATCCCTTTGGTGATTTGTTCACTTCATCGGCAGTCGAAAGGAATGGCCTGATAACCGCATGGGGGCAAACAAATGAACATTGGTTACATTGAATACAGTTTTCTTTTATCCAAGTAGGCACAAATGAAGCAGTATATCTTTTTTCATAAGTAGTCGAACCGTTGTCCATTGTTCCGTCTTCATATCCGTCAAATGCGGAAACCGGCAATTCATCCCCTTTCAAAGCATTTACCGGATTGGCAAGGCCAAGTACGAATTTCGGCAGTCCTTCTTTTTCTTTCTTTTCTTCGGGTTTAAGGTTGCTCCAAGTTGGGTCAACTTCTATTTGTTTTAAACTTTCACTGCCGGTTTCAATCGCTTTGTAGTTAAGTTCAACTACCGCAATGCCTTTTTTAATATAAGAATTATGAGCGTATTTCTTCATTAACTCTTTAGCCTCATCATAAGGCATAATCTGTTCATTTAATTTGAAGAATGCCGATTGCATAATCGTATTGGTTCTTTGACCCAGACCGATATCGCGCGCTAAGTTAACAGCATCAATAACGTAAAACTTTGCTTTCTTATCAGCTAAAGCTTTCTTAAATGAATTCGGTAAAAATTCAATTAATTCTTTTTCGGGTTTTGTAGTATTAAGCAAAAAAGTTCCGCCTTCTTTTAAATCTCTCAACATATTGTATTTTTCTGTATAAGTATCCAGAGAGCACGAAATAAAATTCGCTTTTTTAACCAAATATGGCGAACGAATCGGGTTTTTACCAAAACGCAAATGACTTCTGGTAACGCCGCCAGATTTTTTTGAGTCATAAGCAAAATAAGCTTGAGCATAATAATCTGTATTTTCGCCAATAAGTTTAACCGTATTTTTATTAGCTCCGACGGTACCGTCACTACCTAAACCATAAAAAATTAATTGACTTACATCCTGTCCGCAGGTATCGATATCTTTAGTCACATTTAAGGATAAATTAGTAACATCATCAATAATTCCGATTGTAAAGTTGGTTTTAGCCTCTTTTCCTTTTTCAAGATTACTATAAACGGCAAAAATTTGTCCCGGATCGGTATCTTTACTTGATAATCCGTAACGGCCACCCACAATAACAGGGGCGTTTTCCCGGCCATAAAATGCACTCTTTACATCAAGATAGAGCGGTTCGCCATTTGCTCCTTGTTCCTTGGTACGATCTAAAACAGCAATACGTTTTACTGTGGTCGGAATTACCTTAAACAAATGTTCATTTGAGAAAGGACGATATAAATGAACCGTTACTATTCCAACTTTTTTGCCTTCCTTTTCTCTTAAATAATCAACAACTTCTTTTATCGTTTCTGTAACTGAACCCATAGCTATGATAATATCAGTTGCTTCCGGATCTCCATAATAGACAAACGGTGCATAATTGCGGCCGGTAATCTTTGAAACTTCTCTCATATACTCTTCAACAATTCCCGGTACACGATCATAGTATTTATTTTGTGCTTCTCTTGCTTGGAAATACACATCATCGTTTTGCGCTGAACCACGCGTAACGGGCTTATTGGGATTTAAAGCGCGTTTTCTAAATTTATCTACAGATTCATAATCTAATAAACGACGATATACTTCATAATCCATTACTTCAATTTTTTGTATTTCATGACTGGTCCTAAAACCATCAAAAAAGTGCAAAAATGGTATGCTGGATTTAATTGCTGATAAATGAGCAACACCGGCTAAATCCATAACCTCTTGTACGCTAGATGTTGCCATAATAGCAAAACCGGTTTGTCTAGTAGCCATAACATCTTGATGGTCACCGAATATTGATAAAGCTTGAACCGCAATGCTCCGGGCCGAAACATGTATAACTCCCGGCAATAATTCACCGGCTATTTTATACATGTTGGGAACCTTAAGTAGTAATCCTTGGCTGGCGGTAAATGTGGTTGTTAATGCTCCGGCTTGAAGTGAACCATGTACCGTTCCAGCCGCTCCGGCTTCGGATTGCATTTCAATAACATTAACCGGCATCCCAAATAAGTTTTTCTTCCCTTTACTGGCCCATTCATCAACATACTCTGCCATCGGTGAGGAGGGAGTAATTGGATATATTCCTGCAACTTCGGTAAAAGCGTAAGATGCCCATGCCGCAGCTTCGTTACCATCCATTGATTCAAAAATTTTTTTTGCCATAATAAAACCTCCGTTTTTATCTTTTATCAATTCTTGTTTATTATACCATTATTCCCTGTTTTTCTCAAGTCTATATTGAGATATTTTCTTAGCTAGAATTATTGCGAATATATAAAATATATTCCATTTATTCTGTATTTTGGATTAGTTGCGTTTTGATTGCCCTAATGCTATAATACAATTGAGGTAATATAATGAAAACATTGCTTATTGGAATTAATTCAAAATATATTCATCCAGCGATGGGTATTTATCAAATTTTTGCAAATAGCAAATATCCCATTTCATTTTCCCGAGTTTGCCAGTTGTGAAAATAACCCCTTGTTCATATTTTTATAAATAATCCTAATTTCCTCATAATTTCTTTATATTTCACTCCATTTATTACTTTTTATGTTAAAATTGATTAAAATAGT
>JALOBF010000104.1 GCA_023228385.1 Bacilli bacterium | reverse complement strand
CCATCAGATACAGTAACCATATAACCAACCCGTTTTGGAGCCACATCAAGCTTAATAATTCGGCCGTAATTATCAACATAATCAGGATTATTCGAATTAAAGGTGATTGTATATCCGTCTAGTTCAAGCAGGGCAAAATATTCGGCTTCAACTAGTGAAATAGCATTTGCATATAGGTTATTTCTCCTTAATGTTTGCGGACAATTCTTCTGGCTAAAATCATAATGCTGTTTAATGTCACTCACTTTAAGATTATATTTTACAAGCAACGAAGCCATCAATTTTGCGGTTCGATGCCATGTTGTATATAAATCACTCGCTTGATTAACACAAGTTTCTATGCCGATTGTCGTGCTGTAAGCCTCATAGGTGTCTCCTTGCCAAGCGATTTCATTGTCCGGTAAATGTTGAATAACTTCTTGATCATCGACAGTATAGTGCCAAGAACGAGCTCGGTAAAAATTAAAATTATCGGCGCCGACCATAAAATTGGCATGCATTACGGCGTTAGCACCAAAATTGTTATTTCCGGTGTCGTGGTAGATAATGCTTTTTATTTTCGGTTTTAAAATTCCGGAACGTACCGTTTTAAGTTCAGCAACATTTAAAATCTCCGGCGTCGCCGTAACTCCTATATAAGGATTGGGTTCACCGTCAATTTTTTCAGTTATATCAATAATATCGACTTTTAAATTAAGGGGACCGGGAAAATATCGCGATACGCTGCCATAAACGAGTTCGGTTTTTTCGCTATTGCCATAAGTGGTGACGTATTGAGCTATCGGATTTTGAACATGAAAACTTTTTACTATCGCAATAGGGTCTACGGTTATATTCAATGTTATTATCCCTTCAATTCCATTTTTAGTTTTTGCCGTAATGTCAACCGCACCGGAATGGCGACACCATACTTTTCCTTCTTGGTCAACAGCAGCAATATATTCGTCGGATGAATACCAAGTAACGTTTTGCGCAGCGCCGGCCGGCAATACTTTATGATTGAGTCTTATTTCACTCAGCACCGTTATCGACGGCTTCCCTCTGACACTGACTTCAATCGATGTTGGGTCGGGTATAATTACCGTGATTTCTTTTTCCAATGTATCATCGGTAATCTTTGAATAAATTTTAATAACGGCAACACCGTCGGCGATACCCGTTACCTTACCATCATTGCTTACAGCGGCGATATTAGGATTTAGCGACGCCCAAATCACGATGTTTTCCGAATTATTACGATCGGTTGCCACCAAGGTAATCGATTCGCCGACATAAACACTATTTTCTCCTTCAAGGGTTAAGGAAAAGCCCAAAACTTTTACCGTAATTTCCTGGCCGCTATTAGGATATCCCTTAATAGTCACGGTGATTACCGCCTCTCCTTCATTATGAGCAGTTATAAGGCCAGAGTCATTTACCGAAGCAATATCCGCTTGATCGGATGAAAAGTTAATTGTAAGCTCTTCATTACAGTTTTTTATCGTATAATCGATGGCAACCGTTTCCTCAATTTCTAATTGATATAAATTTTTATTTAAAACTAATTCAGGATTATCTTTTTTGTCATTTTCTTTTTTACAAGCAGATAATCCGATAAATAATATAATAAAAACTACAAACGCTTTAAAAATATTGAAACTCTTCTCCATTTTTTCCTCCTCTTACTCTCAGGTTATTATAGTCAACAAAAAAATCAATGTCATAGTAAATTTAAACAGCTTAATTTTACTCGTCGGTTCCCAACAAATTTAAATCAATATGACAATATCCATCGGGATTTTTGTCAAGATAATCTTGATGATAATTTTCCGCGGGATAAAAGCCCGTTTCCGGTGCCACTTCGACAGTTATATTGTTTTGATAATTTTTTTGTTTCTCTGCAATAAAACCTTCGGCTATAATTCTATCTTCATCCGAAACATAATATATTCCCGTTCGATATTGAACACCGATATCGTTTCCTTGTCGGTTTATACTGGTCGGTTCAATAATCCTAAACATATGTTCTAAAATTGTTTTAAAAGTAAGAATGTCATCATCATATAGTATCGCACACGCTTCGGCATGGGTCGCTTTTTTATTTAGCAAATCTTCATACTTGGGATTTTCCATATTGCCATTAACATAACCTACTTTAGTAGCAATCACCCCCTTAAGCCGCTTAAAATAAGCTTCGACACCCCAAAAACAACCAGCCGCGATTACTATTCTTTTCATACTTTAAATTACCTTTCGTTAATTTTTATTTTTAATATTTATAATAAAATCCAGATTGATTTTTTTCTGATTGACAATAACAGTACGGTTTATTATATCAATTTTGGTAATATTACCGGAAATCATATAGCAATACCCATCATAGTAATATTCAATATCCACTTCATTATGATTTTGAAGCGCTTCTTTCAGTATTCGATCAATTTCCTCGACAGAATCTGGCATTATTTCCGGTTTCGGTTTTTTATATTTTTGATGTTCCGTATTTTCCAAGGCAGCGCGGTAACCTTCCAAGGCATCAAAAGGTTGCCACTTACCTTTTCTTTCTTTATTCGGCATTATGACCCCCTATTAAAATACTGCGTTTTACCAATGTTGCTTTTTCTGTATTACTAACGGCAAGACGAACCGCAGTTTTACCGTGTTTTTCCCGGATTTCACCAATAGCCCGATAAAGATTGCGCTCTTTGATTTCATTTTGAGTATCGGTAAATAAGGTAGATTGAATAAATTCTTCATTTGATAATTTACCGACGCGCAGGCTGATATTCCTAATCGGTAAATCCTTTATATTGTTTACATATATTTTTTCGAATGCAGTCAGCAATGTTTTATAACTATTTGTCTTTTTATCCAACTTCATCTGACGATAAAAACCACCACCATATTTTTTCGAATAACCGATGCCGAGGGCAATTTCCTGACAACACAATCGGCGCAAAACAAGTTCAGTCGCAATCTCAGCGGCAAGTTCAACCATAATAACCCTTATATCCTTATAATTATAATCCTCAAGCAGCACCTGACCGTGACCAAAGGTTTTACTCTTTGGATGATAACTCCGAGCCGCTCGTACGGTGGTTGCGTCCTTGCCGTGGGCGTGTTGATATAGTTCAAGCCCAAGAATGCCGAATTCTTTTTCCAGTATTTCAGGGGAGGTACTTGCTAAATCGCGCAAACTATAAATATCCAAAGCCGCTAAACGCTTGACCAACCTGCCCCCAATCCCCCAAATATTATTAAGAGGACGAATATCCCAAATATACTGATAAAATAAGTTCTGGTCTAGATATGCGATATTATCCGACCGATATTTTGCTAAACAATCCAGTGCCACTTTGGCCAAAAACATATTATCGCCAATGCCGCAAGTTGCCGTCAGCCCCGTTCCATTATAAATATCTTTTAATATTCGTTGACAAATTTCAAGTGGAGCGGCATTGTAATATTTTAGATAGTGAGTTAAATCAAGAAAGGCTTCATCAATACTATAAACATGGATATCTTCTTTAGCAACATACCGTAAATATATTTCATACACTTTACATGAATATTCAATATATTTCTTCATTTGCGGTCTGGCAACAATAATGTCTTTATTCGGCAATTGATAGAGCCGGCAGCGGGAACTGACACCTGATTTTTTCAAATGCGGTGTCACTGCCAAAACGATTGAACCGCGGCCGCGTCTTTCGTCTGCTACCGCCAAATCAGTTGTAAAGGGATTGAGTCCACGAAGTACACATTCAACCGAGGCATAAAAGCTTTTTAAATCAATACACAACACAACCATAAAACCCACTCCTAAAGTGCTTGCTATTTAACTTATTCTAACACAAGAAAATATAATTGTCTATTTGAAATTATATCTATTTTTTTACTTCTTTTTATAAAAAAAAGCAGATGCGTAATCGCATTAGCTCCTCTTTTTATAACTTATAGAAGTGTTCTTTTCCTAAACCGCAATCGGGACAAATCCAATCTTCCGGTAACTCTTCAAAAGGAGTCCCCGGTGCAACGTCTTGAGTCGGATCGCCTTTTTCAGGATAATATACATACTCACAACCTTCACAACGATACATATCCATTTTTATTCTCCTTTCACTATATTTTATATATATCTAATCGCGCTTTAATAATTCAATTAATTGGTTCGGTTCGTTAATCGGAGGATAACATATGCCCTTCCGACAAACATTAAACTCCGGTACGGGGCGATTTTCTTTAATTACTTTCATGTTTATAAAAGGCCAATCAAGATTATTAATAGCAGTTATTATCTTATCTAAATTATCATTATCAGCGGCTTTTACTGTAATATCCGTGCTGCCAAAATACCGCATTAAAATTGAAATTAAGGTAAAAGTACAATCAATTGGATGCTTTTTTATGTCACTAACAAAAAGTCGTAATGTCTGTTCTGCCATTTCAAAAGACTTTATGTCGTCAGTCAAAGAATGCAACCGAAACAAGTTATAGATTTGAAAAGCATTGGCCGAAGGTATTGCTCTATCATATATCTCTTTAAGACGAAATACAATTGTTTCATTTTCATAATCAGTAAAATAATATCCACCATTTATTATATCATAAAAATACTTAAAAAAGGTGTGATTTAATGCTACAGCAAGGTCAAGATATTTTTTATTAAATGTTGATTGATATAATTCAATAAGTCCAAACAAAAAAGCGGCGTAATCTTCGCTATAGGCTTGATATTTTGTTTCTCCTTCACAATAACGAGCATATAATTTGCCGTTAAGCATTAAGTTTTTTATAATAAAATCAACTGTTTCTTCAGAAACTCTAATATAGTAATTGTTTTGATATACCCTTCCCGCTAACGCAAAAGCAGCGATAACCAGCCCGTTCAATGAAGTTAATATTTTATTGTCAATTTTCGGTTTAACCCTTTTTTCGCGATAATTAAATATTTTTTGTAAGCATTGTGCTATAATGTCTTCATCCTCGGGCTTTGTTTCAGTTTTTACTAGATAAGGAATGTTTAGTCCGGCAAAAGTTCCTTGCGAAGTAATGTTAAAGTAACGACAAAAGATATCAGCTTTTTCTTTTAATACTTGACAAATTTCATCGTATGAGAAAAGATAGTATTTACCCTCTTCTCCTTCTGAATCAGCATCTTCAGCAGTAAAAAAACCTCCTTTATCGTTCTTCAGACGGCGCAGTAAATAATCAGCAATCTCGCACGAAGTCCGCCGATATCTTTCTGCATTTGTTGTTTTGTAAGCTTCTGTATAAACATACATTAACATAGCATTATCGTAAAGCATTTTTTCAAAATGCGGTACAATCCACTTTTTATCGGTTGAATAACGACAAAAACCATAACCAATCTGATCGTAAATCCCACCGCTTCGCAATCCATCCAAAGTTTTTTGTACCATATACAGTGCTTCTTCTTTTTTATAACATTGGTAATATTTAAGTAAAAACAAAAGATAATGAGGCATCGGAAACTTCGGTGCACTAAAAAAACCACCATACTCTGAATCGAAATTGCGCTTTAATTGCAGATAACCTTCCTCGACCACTAAATAATTAATTTTTTCCGGATAAGAAATATCGGTTTTCATTTTATCAACAATAATATTCGCGTGTATAATTAATTTATCTTTGTCTTTTTGCCATAATTTATTGATGTTTTTTAAGAGATAATGAAAACCCTGGGGGGGATAGTAAGTGCCGGCATAAAAGGGCCTTTTAT
>JALOBF010000103.1 GCA_023228385.1 Bacilli bacterium | reverse complement strand
TCCTGTTCTTCACCGGTAAAATCAATGGTTTTTTCAAAAGCACCGTTATCGTTCGGCTTTACAAGAATCTGTTGACCGACAGTGCCTTTAACCTTAAGAATAATCGTATTATGATTGGAAAGATCCGCTTCAAATACGGTCTTAATAAAAGCCCATTCTTTGCCGGCGCCCTTACTGAAGTCAACGGTTACTTTCCCGTCGGCTTCGGTGAAGGTATAAATGCCGCCGTCATTGTCCACCCAGTCTTTATTGACGTCAACCTCAACATCGGTATCAACCGGAGGGCGAACATAGGATAATTTAGCGCTGACGATGGAGAATTCACCGGAAGCATCTTTTGTTCCCGGTTCCGCAAACATCATCATTAAAGTAAAAGCTTCCGCCGTAATGACCACTTCTTGCTCTTCACCGGTAAAGGTGACGGTTTGTTCAAGGGCGCTGCTATCGTTCGGCTTCAGCATTACCGATTTACCGGCTTCGCCTTTCAGAACCAAAGTTAAAGTGTTAAGAACCGCCGGCGCATCTTCAAGCTCATGTTTCATAAAGGCCCATTCTTTATCGCCTTTGTTATAAGTGACTTTAACCGATCCGGCGGTTTGGGTTTCAAAAGCGTAAACTCCTTCATCGTTAGAGACCCAGCCTGCGGTTAGTTGATAGTCAAGAGTTCCGAATACAACTTTATGTAATGTAATCTGACCGGAACCGATTCCGCCCGGAGCCGCAAATAATACGACCTTATTTATTTTTTTAAGCTGAGCCGCCGAAAGGACGGTTAGGTCAATTATCACGGTTTGCTTTGCTCCGGTAAAGGTTACATCTACTTCTTTGGCGACACCATCGCCTTCAAGTTTAAACTTGCCGGTTTTATTTTCAATACCGGTCACTTCGATTTCAAGTTTTAAAAAAGAACTTAAATCGCCTTCCAGTAAAGCGACGGCACATGACCAATGATGACCGTCATGCGTTTTGGTGTAATCGATTACGATATCGGTACCGGATTTAGAAATATCATATACATTATCGCCGTTATCATACCAGATATCAACGCCAAATTCACTGTCAACACCGTTATAGACGTTCTTGTCTTTAACCGGCGGTTCATAGTCATATTCGCCGACCATAAAGGCGTCAATGATTTCAAACTGACCCGCACCGGAAGCGCCGGCATGCCCGAAAATAATTATTTCTTGAATAGAATTCTTTTCGGCGGCGGTCATTGCCGAAAAATCAACAACAACTTCTTGTTCAGAGCCGTCAAAGAAAACGAAATTCTCATAACCTGTGGCAACCTTGGCAAGGAATTTTTGCCCGGATGTTCCTTTTGCTTTTACCACCATATAATTAAAGTCGGCAAAATTACCTTTTACATTGGTAAACATACAGCTCCATTCCAAACCGGCCGGTTTATCGAATGCAACTTTGGTTACATTACCTTCATAAGTGATCGTATAAGTTTCATCGGCATAATCGGCCCATTTTGCATTAAAATGAAATTCTTGATCTGTGCCGTTGTATTCATTGACATTTGACGGAATATTGTCGAAACCGTCTTGAATTATAAAGTCATCCGCCGGATCCTTATCGAATTTTAATGCGGTAATATTGATTTCGCCTTTAGAGCCTTCCTTACCCGGAGCGGCACAAATAACCAACTTCTCAACTTTTTTTAAGTAATCTTCCTGGTCAAGCAAGTTCCATTCATAAGTGCCGACATTGCCGGTAACATTAATTCTTACTTCTTTCGGTTCGTCAATATTCTTACCGACCAACCGTAAAGCCATTGAGCCGTTGCCTTGAACGGTAATGACGAGTTTCTGATATTTCGAAAGGTTTTGCTTGATTAATGAACTTTCAAGCGTAGCATCAGGTTCGTTGCCCTTATCATAAGTAAACGAAAGTTTTTCTCCAGTGTTTTCTTTTATCGCGTATACATCGCTTGTACTGCTCCAATCACCGAGGACATTTATTTCTTTCGGTGTTTTATCGCAGCCGACAACGACAACGAACAATAAAAACATAAATAAAATTCCAAAAAATAGTTTGAAACTGCGTTTTGTCATTTCTCCTCCTTGTTTAAACGTTTCAATGATTTGACGAATTTATTATATCATAGGAAAAACAGATATGCAAGCGTTTTATTAGTTTTAATTAAATAATTGTGAAATGTTTGTAATCTCAAGATAAAAAACTGCGGATAGATATTATCTGCAGTTTCTATTACTTTATATTTTAAGGCGCCGGCTTCCACCGTTTAAAGTTACTTCTTTTTCCTTACCGTTTATATTGACTATGAAGCGGCGATAACCAGCGGAATGACCGGAATGACGAAGAGAAATTTCCAAAAATTCATTTTGATAACTGATATCATAGATTTGATAGTCTCCGTTTTGATAGGCGAAACTTACACCGTCATCATAATAATGAGAGTATTGGGCCTTATCGCCATATACTTCGACAATCAATGTATCATGTTGCGCGGGATCGATATAATCGGCGACTAAAGTTCCGACCAAAATACTGTTATTCTTTACAAACATTAATACTTCATCCAGCGGGCAATCAAAAATATGATAGCCGGATTGATACTTTTTTCTTGTCCGGTAATCATACCAAATTCCTTCCGGTAAATAAACGATTCTGTTCCGTTTTCCCACCTCAACAACCGGCGCGACCAAAAGCGTAGCCCCGACCAAATATTGATCGTTGATATCATAAGTATTGATATCGTTGGGATAATGATAAACCAAAGGACGGATAATCGGACTGCCGTCCTTTTGATGATGATAAAACAAATCATATAGATAAGGAATAAACCGATAACGCAACCGGACATAACGGCGATAGATTTCAAGCGTTTCCCGGTCAAAGGTCCAAGGTTCTTGTCTTCTGGTTCCGCTGGCAGAATGATTACGGAAGAGTGGAAAAAAACAACCCGCTTCAACCCACCGAATTAAAAGTTCTTTGGTAACATCGGAACCGAATCCACCGATATCAACCCCGCAAAAAGCCAAACCCGATAAACCAAGATTACAAATTTGCGGTATCGCCATTTGTAAATGCGACCAAATACTGTGATTATCGCCGGTCCAAACAGTCGAATACTTTTGACTGCCGGCATAGCAGGCTCTGGTAATAACAAAAGGCCGCCGTTGGTCATATTCTTTTAAACCTTCATAAGTTGCCTGGGCCATATAATGACCGTAGACATTATGAACTTCCCGGTGCTGATAATCTTTTTCATCACCGGGAAAAACAACATCATCGGGAAGCGGACCGGCAAAGGATGCCGGTTCATTCATATCGTTCCATATTCCCCTAACCCCTTTATCCAAAAGGCCGCGCAACTGCTGCTGCCACCACTCTCGGACTTCCTTTTTTAAAAAAGAAGGATAAACCGCCGGCCCCGGCCAAACAACATTTTGATAAATAGCGCCAGCGGGAGTCACGGCAAAATAACCCAGTTTTTTTCCCGCTTCATAGACGGGATAACCGGGTTCGATTTTTACCCCGGGGTCAACAATCGCCACTGCTTTAACCCCCTGCCGACTCAAATCGGAAATTAATCCCGACAAATCAGGAAATTGGGTTTTATTTACAGTAAAAACTTTATACTCGTCCATATAATCGATATCCAAATAAACAACATCCAAAGGAATGGCATTTTTCCGAAAACGCGCTACCAGTTCCCTTATTTCCGATTCATCACGATAGGACCAGCGGCATTGATGATACCCTAAGGTCCAAATCTGAGGAAGCGGGGTCCGGCCGGTAAGGTCGGTATACCCTTTTACAATCGCACCGATACAATCACCGTAAATAAAGTAATAATCAAGTTCCCCATCCGCCGCCGCATATGCGCAAACGGACGGATCGGTTTTTCCAAAATCAAAATATGATTTATAGGGATTATCGTAAAAAATGCCATAAATAAGCCCGTTATGCAAACCAATATAAAAAGGAACCGATTTATAAAGCGACTGATTATTTTCGGTATGGGGATCGGGATTATCGGTATTCCATAAAATATAAGAATAATGCTTTTTATTAAAAAAACCTCCGGTTTCACCCAAACCATAAAAAACTTCGTCCGGGGCTGTTTCTTTATATATTCTGATTTTTTTATTTTTAAAAAGAGATGCTTCTTCACGACAATCACAACAGATTTTATCGTTGGTTGCTGTTGTTAAAAAGGATATTTTAGCGCCATCATTAACTCTGACTTTAATCAGAGCGGTTGAAAACTCAAGCGGTTCCTCTGATACAACATTGATAATAACCGGGGTGCTTTTTACATCTTTTACCGCATGGGACTTAATTTGCCGATTGGTACTTACCCGGATAACCCCCGGGGCGATAAAAGTTAAATACAAGGGTTGTTTTTCAAATACTAGTTTAACGATTTGGTTATCGATTTCATAGGATAACAGTTTGCTGAAATTCATGATACGCCCTCTCCGAAAATTTATTATTTATATGAAAAAGCCATCCTTGCGGATGGCTTAATCGATTACTAAACTATTTGACAACAACATTTATTGCCTGAGGTCCGCGATCACCGGTAGTGATATCAAAAGCAACGCTTTGGCCTTCTACAAGAGTCTTGTAACCATCTGATTTGATAGCGGTATAATGTACGAATACATCTTTACCGTCATCAGCTTTAATAAAACCAAAACCCTTTGCTGCATTAAACCATTTGACAGTACCCTTATACATAACTAGTACCTCCTTAAAAATATTATAATAAAGATACATTTATACCATATGTACCAGTTAAAGGATAATATAGCCTTAAATCATAACCTTATTACTGGTCTATTATAACACACTATTAAAAACAATACAACAAAAATATCAAAATTTTTTTCCGACCGCGCTCAAACCGCGATATTCAAACTCTATTTCTCATTATCGGTATATATAAAATAACTTCGCCTAGGCAGACCATTGATATATTAATTTCAATTATTCATTCCGCATTGTTTTTTATTCCAATATTTTAATAATATCATTAGAATTATTAAAAATAATTAGTTTGTCGCCAATAATGCCGGCATTCGTCGCATGACCCGGGATAATATATAAATTAGATTCGGTTGCCAAATCATAAACAATAGTGTATGGTTCATATTGAGTGATTTCGGTATAAACGGAAAGAATATCATTATCAAAAATAGTTTCGATATTGGTAAAAACTTTATAAGCTCTTGCTTTATTATCCATAGAGATAGGTTGACCCGTATATTTATCATATACGACATTGAAATAATGAACAAAAAATCAGATAGTATCATCAATGCCGCTTTAAATGCTTTATATAATTCTTATGCCGTTCAAGAAATTATCAGTAAAAAAGAAATACTGATTATTCAGTTTATGGCCCAACGATGGATATTACGACTTTAATGTTCCGGGTAGTTTATATTCCTTTTGTCGACGCTCATCTCAAAGTCGGTAAAGAGAGTTACGCAGGCCCGCCGGCAACGATTATCAGCCAACAAAGCGATAAAATTATAGACGTATCACGTTACGGTGATAATCTTTATGGTTTGGTTAATCGTGTTGGCAATAAAGAATTGTATATCGACCAAGTTATAGATTTCGCCAGCGAACTTTATGAACTTGGCGATTATACAGACGACAATTACGTTTTTAACAAGTCGCGAATTTGCTACTTACAACGATTTTATAAAAGTGCATTACGGCTTTACGAAAAACTTTAACGCACTGTCAACTAAAATTGGCATTGACAGACGGAAACGTGTATTTAACAT
>JALOBF010000102.1 GCA_023228385.1 Bacilli bacterium | reverse complement strand
TTTGTCGTCGACCGCGAAGGTAAGTGCACTTTTTGTAACCAAAGCTGTCTACGCTTGCTCGGTTATCGCAATGAGTCCGATTTAATCGGTCAAGATATGCATAAACTGCTTCGTTACGGTCCGAGTCGCGCATTATATCATGATGTAAACGAGTGTAAAATAAGACGCACTTATAACGAAGGCCAAGAAATTCATGCCGATGATGAAATGTTTTTTCGGGCAAATGGCAGTTGGTTCTATGTTGAATACAATTCGTATCCTCAATATCATGATAATGAAATAGTCGGTGCCGTTGTGTCTTTTTCTGATATTACTAAACGCAAGGAAACGGAAAAGAAAATCCTCTTTACGAGTTATCAAGATAGTTTAACCGGTCTTTTCAATCGGCGTTTTCTGGAAATAGAGATTAAAAAACTTGATGTTAAAGAAAACTTACCGCTATCTATTATCATGGGCGATGTTAACGGCTTAAAATTGATTAATGATGTTTTTGGCCATAACACCGGCGATGAGTTATTACGTAAAAGTGCAGAGGTAATGAAAAGATGCTGTCGCCCCGGTGATGTAGTTGCCCGTTGGGGCGGTGATGAATTTGTGGTTGTTCTTCCGGCAACTTCTTATGAGGATGCCGAAAAGATTGCAGAGAAAATCAAAAGTGCTTTTGCCAATGAAAAAATAAAAGAATTGGCCTGCAGTATTTCGCTTGGTTTCGCTTCAAAAACAAAGGAAAACCAAAACATCAAAAGTATTATCGATACTGCTGAAGAGCAAATGTATATTGAAAAATCACTAAATTCACGAACATTCAATTATTCATCAATCGTCAATATTCTTAATGTTTTATTTGAAAAGTATCCGGATATCCGTCGTCATTCCGAGAGAGTTCGCGACTTAGCGGAACGTTTAGGGCGACGCTTAAAATTTTCAAAATCGGAATATCAACATTTAATCGATGCCTGTTTTTTTCATGACATCGGAAAAATATCCCTTCAGGATATAAAAAAACAAGATGAACCGAATTTGAAAAAGCATACCGTTGTCGGCTTTAGAATTCTTAATAATTCCGAAGATACCGTTGCCCTTGCCAAATATGTTTTAAGTCATCACGAACGTTGGGACGGCACCGGTTATCCGAAGGGACTGAAAGGAGAAGCGATTCCCAGAATTTCCCGCGTAATCGGACTGGTCGAATGCTATGACGCGATAACGATGGGGACAGATGATCCGCTGCTGAAACAAAAAGCGTTAACAGAAATTGCCACTAAGGCCGGTACTCAATTTGATCCCGCCTTTACCGGCGAGTTTATTGAAATGATGAAAAACGATAAAGATTAATTATTGGGGGATTGAGTAATAAATAGACTCTTTTTCCCTTTTTCTCTATTTGGTTTTACCGAAAGGATTAATCCGTTTCATATAATCTTAAAACGGGTTTAGGGTGATTATAGTGTATGCCATAAATAACAAATTTTTATTTTTAGAAGATTATACTCAGAGCCATATTAACTTTGATCATTTTCGGACATTAATTGTTATTATTTTTATTGTGCTCTCTTTATTGGCCATATTATTAGCGATTGTCACCTTATTGCTTTTTCGAAAAAATCAAGAATATCGGGAAAGCAAAAAACAAATTGATAATCACAATTATTTATTAAAGTCTTTTATTGATGCCGATAAAAGTTTAATATATCTTAAAGATGAAAAACTACATTATTTATTCGTAAATAATGCGTTTTTGCTTTTTTATGGTATAACGGAAGAAGATATTATCGGTAAAGATGATTTTGCTATCAGTGTTAAAGCGTTTGCCCAATTTAGGAGAGAAACCGATTTTGCCGTATTAAACGAAAAACGCTTGATTACTGATGAAGTGCGGTGGCAGGGCAGGATTTATCAAACGATTAAATTTCCGGTTCGGTTGTTAAACAGAGCCGATGGGGTTGGCGCTTTTGTAAAGGACATAACCGATGAATATCTTCGGCGTCGGATTATTGATCAGTCTGCACTACGCAATGAAATCTTATATGAAATATTCATTCGCGACAATATTTTACCGGAAGAAGAATATGATTATATTTTGGCGGCGGCAATTCGATTAACCGAAAGTTCCCATGGTGTTTTGGTTTATCGGGATGCTAATAATACTAATTTCGTTTATAATACTCGAACAATCGGTTTTAATCAGTATAATTCAAAAGAAAAGAGCATAATAATTAATTTAGTCGAAAACTTTATTTATAACGATGATATCAGTCAAGTGAGCCCTTTTTTTGATAATAATGCGCAAGAATATTTAGAAAAACACGGCATTAACAATATCGATATTAATCGAGTGTTATCGGTTCCGGTTATTGGCGATTATGAATTTTGCTTGATGATTGTTCTTTTTAATAAGCCCTATGAATATGATGAAAATGACACCCATCAAATATCGGTTTTATTACGGGGGTTATGGAATAAATTAATGCATAAAAAAAGTACCGAAGAATTAAGGATTGCTTTACATAATATTACAAAAAATGAAGCACGCTTACAATTGATTCTTGATTCGACGGCGGAAGCGATTTGTGGGATTGATACCGAAGGCAATTGTGTTTTTTGCAATAACAGCGGTCTTGATATTTTGGGTTACAGCGATCAAACCGAATTAATCGGTAAAAATATACACAAGCTTCTTCATCACAGCCGCCCGGACGGCAGCGAGATACCCATCGAAAAATGTCAAATATGTAGGGACATTCATAAAGGCGAAATTGTTCATGGCGATAATGAACATTTTTGGCGAAAAGACGGAACTTATTTTGCTGTTGAATACCACTGTTTTCCGCAATATGATAATGAAGAAATTGTCGGTGCCGTTATTACTTTTAGTGATATCACCAATCGTAAAAAAGCCGAAGATGAAATTGTCTTTCTTAGTTATCACGACCCGTTAACCGGGCTTTATAACCGCCGTTTCTTTGAAGAAGAATTAAAACGTCTTGATGTTAAAAGAAATCTTCCCCTGTCGATTATTATGGGCGATGTTAACGGTTTGAAACTGACAAACGATGTTTTTGGTCATGCTGCCGGCGATAATGTATTAAAAGAGGCCGCCACCATTTTCCGTTCGGCCTGCCGCGCCGATGATATTATCGCCCGTTGGGGTGGGGATGAATTTATCGTTATTTTACCCAACACACCATCGCAAGATGTTGTAAAAGTGGCTAATCGGATTAGTAAAGCTTTCAATAATTTTCAAAATCTGCCTTTGAAATACAGTATATCTTTAGGTTATGCTACAAAAAAAAGCGAAGAAGAAAAAATTGATTGGATTGTTATTCGGGCTGAAGAATTAATGTATCTCGATAAGACGACTAATATAAAAAGTATCGATTATGAAAATATCAAAACAATTTATAGAAGATTGCATTTAAATCCCCGCAACAAAGAACATGCGGAAATGGTAAGACATTATTCCAAAAAAATCGGTCAACATCTTCAATTTTCCGCGGCAGAAATGAGATTACTTAAGGAAGTGGCTTTCTATCACGATATTGGCAAAATTGCTTTGTCCGAAGAAAGTCTCGAGAGCGGCCCGGATTATCGTAAACATCCAACGGTTGGATTCCGAATACTCAATATTTCGGAAAAAACGATGGAAGTGGCGAAATATGTATTGAGTCATCATGAGCGATGGGACGGCTCCGGTTATCCAAAGGGATTAAAAGGCGAGGCGATTCCTTTGCTGTCCCGAATTGTTGCGGTAGCTGAGCATTATGATAATTTACGAAGAAATAAAGAACATTTGCTTAACAAAGATGAAGCATTGTCAAGATTGGCCGCTAAAGCCGGGACCACATTTGATCCCGATATCGTTGCGGCATTTATTGAAATAATAAGTAATGAAAAAAATGACGATTAATTTTCGTTGTTTTTTTTATGTGTGACGGGCATGATATTTAGTTAATGGGTGAAGACCAGAAAAATGCTGGTTTTTATCGTCTTTTTTATTCTTATGCTGACTTTGGTTGGCTGTCGTCCTTTTAAAACCAAGTATAATTTTTATAGTATAAAAGAAAGAGTAACGTACTCCGGTGCTTCTTTTGATGTCGGTTGGGGTAAATTAGTTGTTGGATTAAGTAAAGCTAATCAAATAAGAATTTATGATATTAAAACATGGAATTATGAAATAATATATTCGCAAGATCAAAACTCCGTTCACTCAGTATCAATTTATTACGATCTTATCGTTTACTCGCCGTTTAATCTTAAAGGCTCAATAATGATATACAATATGACTTATAAAAGCCATTATTTGTTGGGAATATATACCGAGAGAAACATATACGGTATCACCGCAAACAAAGAAGACGGAATTATTTATTTTATCAGTGAATATGGCGATTTTTGTTTTGATTTAAAAACTAACTAATAGAGAAATAGGAAAATTGGAATGGGTTGATAACAACAATTACGATCGCAAAATAAGTTTTGACGGTAACTTGATAAGGGTAGGGGGCGAAAATCGATTACAGCGCAAATACGGGGGTCAACAAAAAAAAACCGTTTATTGGTCTTTTTGTGATAAAGATTTAATAAATTCAATCATCAAGATTAAAAACAACGCTCCAGCTAAAACGAAAAAGAGAATTGCAAGTGCATTCTGTTTCGTAAGTTTGGCAACAAAGCCCGTTAGAGCCGCAAGCCAAGTTAAAATAAATAAACTTACGCCATCTTTGATTTTTTCTTTCATAATTCTCCTCATTTTTTATTTTTAAGCTCTTCGATTTGTTTTTGCAAATTGTCATTCCTTGCTTTTTGTTTTTTCATTTGCTTTATTACCCAATTTACAAATAATAAAGCGGACGCCAAATATAAAAGCAATGCCGACATAAACGAATAGAGATTTTGAATAATGACTGCGCCAACCAAGAAACCCCCAGATATAAGCAAAGTAAAACTAATATCGCTTGCGGACTCTTCATTTTTCAAAGGCAGGCTATCATCGCAAATATCGATATAAAAATCTCCTATGTCATATTTGTCTAAAGCTTTAGCGTATGCGATTTCTTCATCGTCAAACGCACCTACAATTTTACAATCTTTAACGATAACATATTTGTTTTTAAATTTAGTCTTTAAAAATTCTTTGTTATCTTTAAAATACTCTTCGTTCTTATCCATAATTCTCCTCCTTATAAAATTATACTAAAAAATGGGAGTTTTTACAACGTTTTTCTGCGTTGGAATTGGATCGTTCTAACCGATGGCCTATTGCAGGCGATGTATAAATTGCCATCAACATCACCGATGGCCCAAGATTGAATGTCTGTGTTATCAAAACTGACGACGACATAACCGTTACTAATTGTAATATTTTGATTGAGCGCTTTGCTTCCTTTGATTTTTTTGTCACCAATATTATATTTTTCGGAACTAACATAAACAAATTGTTCCAATCTGGCGCTCCACCATAACGGGTTATCCTTTGCGATTGCCGGACCGATTATGATATCATCTTCAAGTGATTTTATTTCAAAACAAACGGTAAACGAGTGATGTTCGTACGCATCTTTTTTGCGTTGGTACGTTTTTGAAAAAGTTATTTCGTTTGCGTTATACTGGTCTAACGACGTTTTCGGCAATAATCTAGCCCTTGCTAATTCGTCGGTTGCAACACTTTTAATGCGGTCGTTAAAAAGATTAATTTCTATCTGTTCGTATTCGCCATTTTCATTGACGTATGGGTTTGGAATAACTTTTTTACCGCCGATGACTTGATTTCCGATACTCATTCCAGCAGAAAAATTA
>JALOBF010000100.1 GCA_023228385.1 Bacilli bacterium | reverse complement strand
GGATAATTTATGCTATAATAATAATGGTGAATTTTTATGGATTTCAACAAAATGGTTGAAAGTAAATGGTTTCGCGGATTTGATTGGTTTTATCGGTTATTGATAATTAATTTAATAACAATTGTTATTCCGGTAGCATTAGCCATTGGTCCTTTGTTGATTTATTATAATAAAGAATTTTATGTTTTTTTAATTATCGGCTTGGCTTTCGCTGCTTTTGCTTTTATCCCTTGTATTACTACTTCTTTTTTTATGATTAAGCATTATAAAGAAGAAAAAGCGGGAAATGTTTTTATTTTATATTTTAAAAATTTATGGATTGTATTTAAAAATATATATTTATACGAATTAATAGTGATTCCCTTTGGATTTGCATTTTTATATGGTTCGATTCACTACTGGTCATTGCTGGGCCCTGAAAATTTTACCGGATTTGATATTTGGGGAATCATTATAATTTTTGGTTTTATTATTTCTTTTTTTTGCTTATGTGCACTTGTTTTTTCATTAGTCAATATTCCAATGATTGTATCTTACTTTCGGATGAAGACTTTCGATTTATTTAAGTTCTCATTTTATATCGCTTTTCGTTATTTTTTTCGCACCTTTTTATATTTGCTTATTTTTTTTGGACCGATATATTTAGCAATTTGGGCCCCTTCAATCTTTTTGCCTTTTTATGCATTATTCGGTATTAGTTCACCGCTGTTTTTAATTTACTTCTTATCACGGAAATTTTTTTGGTATTTATGTCGAAATATTGATGATGTAAAGGATATGGAAAAATATGATTTTAAAGGAGAAGAAAATGAAACTCGGAATTGACCAAATTGATGATTTTATGTCCTTTTTTTCTGAAAAAAGGGTCGGTTTGATTACTAATCCAACCGGGATTAACAGTAATTTAAAATCAACAATCGATGTTCTTAAGGAGAAATTGAACCTGGTTGCTTTGTTTGCACCAGAGCACGGCATCAGAGGTGATTTACAGGCTGGCATTCATTTGGAATCGCATGTGGACGAAAAGTCGCAAATTACAGTATTTAGTTTGTATACTAAAGAGAAAAAACCGACTAAAGAAATGTTGGATCAGATTGATGTTTTATGTATTGATATTCAAGATGCCGGTTCCAGATTTTATACTTATATTTATACGATGGCATATGCGATGATTGCTTGCGCTGAACATAATAAAGAATTTGTTGTTTTTGATCGTCCCAACCCAATTAACGGCATTGATGTTGAAGGTAATATTTTGGACCTGAAATATCGTTCTTTTATCGGTTATTATCCGATTGTGCAGCGGCATGGCCTGACGATTGGTGAACTTGCTCTTCTTTTTAATACCCAATATAATATTAATTGTGCTCTTAAAATTATTCCGATGGCCGGATGGGAAAGAAAAATGTTTTATCCGGAAACAGGACTTTTGTGGATAGCGCCTTCACCGAACTTACCAACGACCGAAACTGCTATGGTTTATAATGCAACCTGTATTTTTGAAGGCACCAACGTTTCCGAAGGGCGGGGAACAACATTACCGTTTCATCTTGTCGGCACTCCTTATCTTGATCCTTATCGGTTAAGCGATATATTAAACGGATATAAATTCCCCGGCGTCTTTTTCCGCCCGGTATTTTTTAAGCCGACTTTTTCGAAACATGCTGATAAACTTTGCCGGGGGGTTCAAATTCATATTTTTGATTTTAAATCATTTAAGCCGGTAAAAGTCGGTTGGACAATGTTTGAAGTAATCAAAAAAATGTATCCGAATGATTTTCTGATAAATCCGCCATGGCGGGAAGGTAATCCCACAATGTTACAATACAACACCGGTTGTGATTATATTCAAAAAGGATTATATAGTCTTGATAAACTATATGCGATTATCGAACGCGATTCGGTAGAATTCACCAAAATGAGAGAAAGGTATTTAATTTATTGATGAGAAAAGGAAGCTTACTTTTATTATTGTTTTTGGCTTTTATGGGCATTACCGCCTGTCGATTGCAACCGGTTGATCCCGGTAATTCATTAAAAAAACCGGTCCAGACGGGGATTGATTTAATAGATGAGCATTTGGATGTATTTAGCGGAAAAAGAGTTGGGTTGATTACCAATCCGACCGGAATCAATAGCAAATATCAATCCACAATCGATGTTTTACATGAAAAAGTCAATTTGACGGCATTATTTGCGCCCGAACATGGCATCAGAGGCGACCGCCAAGCCGGTGATACCATCGGCGCATATACTGATAAGGCAACCGGATTAACAGTGTATAGCTTATACGGATCGACAAAAAAGCCGACGGCGGCAATGCTAAACGATGTTGATGTTCTTTGTATTGATTTGCAAGATGTCGGTGCTCGGTTTTACACCTATATTTATACAATGGCTTATGCCATGGAAGCTTGTGCCGAATATAGTAAAGAATTTGTTGTTTTTGATCGCCCTAATCCGGCGGGGGGAGCTAATGTTGAAGGGAATATTTTAGATCTTGACTATCGTTCCTTTATCGGATATTACGAACTAGTCCAAAGGCACGGGATGACTATTGGTGAGCTGGCCCTCCTTTTCAACAATGAATACGGTATCGGTTGTAATCTGACGGTTATCAAAATGAAAAACTGGACAAGAAATATGTATTATGATGAAACCGGATTGCCTTGGATTATACCATCGCCTAATATTCCCAGTGTTGAAACCACAATTGTTTATCCGGGAACCTGCATTTTTGAAGGGACGAATATAGCGGAAGGACGCGGAACCACCATTCCTTTTCAAGTGGTCGGCGCTCCTTATATTGATGCTCAAGAATATAGTCAAGCTTTAAATGGCTTGGGTCTGCCGGGGGTTTGTTTTCGCCCCGCTTATTTTACGCCGACATTTTCTAAATATACCAATCAGTTATGTGCCGGTGTTCAGGTTCATGTTACCGATCGAAAAATATTTCCGGCAGTGAAAGTCGGTTGGGCAATGCTCGATGTCGTCCGGAGGTTATATCCTAATGATTTTGTCATAACTAATTATAAACAACCCCGTTGTATGCTTGACTTAAATACGGGATGCCGTTATATTACCCTCGGTATTTATTCTTTAGAGGAACAGTTTACAATTATTAATGAGGATACGCTTGAATTTATGACGATTCGTCAACAATATTTATTATATTAGGAGTCCCTATATGAAAACAGTAAAAGAAATGACAATTCGGGAAAAAATAGGTCAACTTGTTTTTTTTGGTTTTCCCGGATATGAATTAACACCTGAAATCAAAGCGCTAATTAATGAATATAAAATGGGAAATATTATTATCTTTACAAGAAATATTAAAGATACTAAACAGTTATTTCAGCTTAATAAAGAGATTCATCAAACGATTAACCAAATGACCGGTATTATGCCGCTTATCGCCATCGATCAAGAAGGCGGTATGGTAACGCGAATTTTGGAAGGAGTAACTTTTCCGCCCGGCAACATGACTTTAGCGGCAACCGATCTTGAAATGGCTTATCAGGTCGGTAAAATTGTCGGCACGGAGCTTAGGGCATTAGGAATTAATATGAATTTAGCTCCGGTTCTCGATGTCAACAATAATCCCGATAATCCGGTTATCAGTGTCCGTAGTTTTTCTGATAACCCCGAGACGGTGAGCCGATTTGGCGCTCATTATTTTCGCGGACTTCAGGAAGTGGGAATAATCGCTACGGCCAAACATTTCCCCGGTCACGGTGATACTTCACAGGACAGTCATTATTTTTTACCAACAATCAATCACGATAAAGATCGCCTCGCCCAAATCGAATTATACCCATTTCGTCAAGCAATAAAAGGAAATATTGATGCTATAATGTCGGCCCATGTGATATTTCCGGCATATGAAGACTCGGAATTACCGGCGACCTTGTCTGAAAAAGTCTTAACCGGATTATTAAGAGAAAAACTGGGCTTTACCGGTTTAATCGTTAGCGATTGCATGGAAATGAAAGCAATTGATGACCATTTTACCGCTGCTTACGGCGCTTTAATCGGACTTTTGGCCGGTCTTGATATGGTGTTTATTTCTCATACTTTTAAAAAACAACTTGAAACGTTAGAACTGTTGGCATCAGCAGTCGAAAACGGTAAATTTCCTTTGGCATTACTTGATGAAAAGGTTGAAAGAATTCTTAAATATAAGAATAAAATATATCCGATAATAAAACAATATTTTTATGATATATCTTATCAAGATGTGGTTTCGGTTTTAGAAAACCAGCAAAATCGACAAACGGTTTCTGCAATTGTTGATGCGTCATTGACAAAAGTAAAAGGCAAAGATTTTTATCCCAACCGTAAAACCCTGCTTATTGCAACCGAGCCATTTGCCACAACGGTTGCGGAAGAAGCGGTTTCGAATCGTTCAATTATCGATGCGGTTCGCCGTTCGGGGCTTTCTTTTGATACGGTAAAAATCGGAATTAAAATCGACGATTCAACAATCAATGAAATCGTCGATCAGGCCCGGTATTATCAAAATGTGGTTGTTTGCACATATAATGCGGGTACTTATTTAAATCAGGCCAAGCTGGTTAATAAGCTATATCCGGTTTGCGAAGATTTATTTGTTATTGCCACCCGCAATCCTTATGATATTTTTCAATTTCCTAGAATTGATAATTATCTTTGTGTATATGAATATACGCCTAATTCCGTGGCAACGATTGTAAAATATTTAAAACGGGAGATTTATCCGGCCGGTCGCCTGCCGGTTAAATTGAAACGGCCGTTTAAAGTCGGGGCTTCATTATATGTAGGACTTTCCGATTACCCATTAACCGATAATTTAAATTATCTGCATCTGCTGAAAAAATATAATATTGAAAAGGTATTTATTTCGGCCCATATGCCGGAAATGAATCAAGACTTTGAGAAAGAATTACATCAGATTGTTAATGAGGCGAATCGGTTGGGTATTCAGGTTATTTTAGACGTATCGCGTCCAACTTTCTATGAAATTACCCTGCCGCCAATCTATGCTTTGCGCCTTGACTACGGATTTAGGCGCGAGGAAATTGTACAATTGGCGAAAAATGCCGATTATTGTCTTGAACTTAATGCCTCCACTCTTACCGAATCCGATTTAAGATATTTCATAAATCGCGGGGTGGATACCGCCCGGCTGCGAATCAGTCACAATTTTTATCCCAAACCTTATACCGGATTGTCTCACGATGAAATCCTAAGAAAAAACCTAATCTTAAAAAGATACGGTTTCAAGGTATCGGCCTTTATTCCATCACAAATCGGCAAAAGACCGCCATTGTATGAAGGGTTACCAACGATTGAAGCCCATCGGCATTTACCGCTTGAAATTATTTTATCGGAAATGGCCAATCTTGAGTTGGAAGAAGTCTTCTTCGGTGATGCTTATGCTTATGAAACCGAATTGAAAACGGCAGGCAGTTTTACCGGTGAACTTATTTTGGTTCCAATCTGCCTTTATCCCGGTTTAAGCGATAACGAACGACAAATATTATTAAGCGAGCACCGCAACAGGCGTGACGCTTCATCGCATTTTATCCGTTCTTCAGTCCGCTTTTCTAAAGGTGTGATTTCACCGCGAAACACAATTATCAGGGAATATTATGATGTAACCATCGATAATGAGCAGTTTGGTCGTTATCAAGGCGAGGTTTCGATTATAACGGATGAACTTCCTTCGGATAAACGGGTTAATGTTGTGGGTAATGCGATGGTTACTGATTTTATTATAAATGAAATTAAAAAGGGTAAAAAGTTTAAATTTGTGATAATAGGA
>JALOBF010000099.1 GCA_023228385.1 Bacilli bacterium | reverse complement strand
TTATTGGTGTTTAAAGCAGCAAGCGTTGCATTTTCCTCAACAAATCGAACAAACCGGTCATAATCGTTCTTTAAACGAAGATCAATGGCCAACGAAACTTGTTGATTTATATCGGTAATCGTTTCTGTTGCATGTTTTTCCCGTAATTTATTGGTTGTTTGCGAATAGATCAGTGAAGAAAACAATAAAGCTACCGTTAAAACCAAAACAAAAATTAAGAAAATATTGACATAATATTTCTTCATCATCCACTCCTCAACAAAATCATTGTTGTTTATCTATATTTTATCATTGTTTCTTCTTTTTAGCAATTTAAAAAAGAAAAACCTTTAAAACATTTGTTTTAAAGGCCTGAGGAAAAATAATTTTTAAATTATTTGTTGACATTCACAAACCCGTATAATCTCCGGATTACAGTTTATACATTCTTTTAATACGAGTTTACTGATAAATTTGCCGCTGCCGTTGATAAGAATATCAAGAATAAAAGACTTGGTGGAAAGTGAAGGCAAATAATCTATTTTTATATTAAGTACCCCCTTGTCGATAGAAAACTCATTGTTACCGGAAATTAAAAGATAAGTATAGGGTACACCTTCTAAACTATGACTTAAACACAATTTTTCAAAGTTTTGATATTCATAATTGAAAAGAGTAAGAATAATTTTGATTCGCTTGGAATCATCAAAATCAGGCGGTAAAAAACGTTGCTTTAATAATAACTTCGGACAAACCATAACTTTAATAGGAATCGACTCTGAAATTATATGATTATAATCACAAAATAAATTGATTCTGCTCCGATACATCGTCTTTTGACATATTTTATTTATCATAAGTCGTCAATCCGTCCCTTAATAATAATCCTAACCGTATCATTTGCTTTAATTTCAGCGATTGCAATAATAACACATTCTTCTTTGTATATTATTTTACCGGAGGAAGTCACAACCGAAAATTGAGTATTATCATCAGGCTTTACAATATCGGGAAATGCTTGATGATAAATTAAATTATAAACCGGTTGGGGTGAATTGTTAACAATATCGACAGTAAACTCAATCACATTGCCGCAATAATAATTATGATTGCCATGATTAAGCCGGCAATAAAGAGTGAGCGCATCGGCCGTCGCGATTTGATTTGCCTCTGTCATTTTTATTTCACCTCATTATACTATATGACTAATAAATTATAAAGTGTTGGTCTTTATTTAAAAAAAGTCAAAAAATATACGGAAACTCTTTATTTTTTAAAGATAATTTGATATAATATTATATGTTATATGACGCTCCTATAGTTTAATGGCAAAACAAAGCAATGGTAATGCTTAGATCCTAGTTCGATTCTTGGTAGGAGCACCAGATAAAAATATATGCGCGGAGTTCCGCGCATTTTTTTTATTAACCTAACCGAAAACAAAACTAAAACCGCTCTATGCAAAAACAAGGCCGTCGGTGATAAAGATTTGATTCTTAAAACCAAAAAAACTTCGTAACAAAATGCGAAGTTTTATTTATTCCTTTCCTTTTGTTGAATAACTTCAATAAATATCCGGGCCGCTTCCGGGTCAAACTGAGTTCCGGCATTAACTCTTATTTCTTCGAGGGCCTCTTCCATAGATAAAGCTTGACGATAAGGCCGATCCTGAGTCATCGCATCAAAAGCATCGATAACGGATATGATGCGCGAAAGTAGGGGGATTTGCTTGCCTTTTAAGCCTTGCGGATAACCTTTACCGTCCCAACGCTCATGATGGCAAAGAATATAATTGGCAATCGACATTAATTCCGGTGAAGCCATGGCAATACGATAACCGATTTCTGGATGTTTTTTCATCTCTATCCATTCTTCTGCCGTTAGTTTTCCCGGTTTTTTTAATATTGTATCATCAATGCCAACCTTGCCGATATCATGTAAAGCGGCCAACAAAGAAAGTTCGTCAAGTTCAACCTCGGAAAGATTAATCTTCATTCCAACCAAACGGGATAGCTCCTGCAAGCGCTCGGCATGTTCTTCTGTTTCCTGACTGCGAGCATAAACTGTCGACTTAATAGAGGCAATAATCGCACTGTGTGAACTTTTGCGTTCCAGCAATTTCCGTTTATACATATAATCTTCCGCTATTTTTCGGATTTTGCTATACGGTTCGTCGATTCGGGATTTAGTCGCAAAACCTAACGCCAGATTAATATGGAAAGTTTCATTATAAACTTGTTTATTATATTCCTCACATGTGCGTTGAATCTTCTTTAACATCATATTGGCCCGATAACTGTCTGTTTTCGGCATAAGAATACTAAATTCATCACCGCCGGTACGGGCTAAAATATGATCTGGTTGACAACAACTTTGAATAACATTGCCGGTTCTTATAATCAAAGCATCACCTTCTTGATGACCGAGAGCATCGTTTAATAATTTTAGGCCGTTAATGTCACCGATAATCAGCGATAAGGGTAGGTATTCCGGTTTATTGAATTTATCCCGCATCCGGTCGAAATATATGCGATTATATAAGCCGGTTAAATGATCGTGATAACTTAGGTATTCTATTTCTTTTTGCTTTTTCTTTTGATCGGTAATATCGATAATCAAGCCTTCAATCGCAACAATCTCTCTGTTATTACCGTAGATAATCTGCCCTTGTTCCAAAACCCATTTTTCTTCGCCGGAAGCGGTATTAATAATATATTCTTCCCGATATTTTTCCTCGGTACCGATCAGACGGTTCCAAACTTTCCATAAACGCTCCCGATATTCCGGCTTTATCAGTTCGCCAAAAGAGATGTCCTTATTATTTAGGATACTTTCCGGTTTATAACCGGTTAAATCAAAGCACCCCTGAGAAACAAATTGCATTGTTCGCTCCCGATCAAATTTCGAGCGATAGGCCATGCCCGGCAGATTTTCAAGCAATACGGTTTTACTGCGTTCGCTTTCTTTTAGTTCGTGCTCGACCGTCATTCGATTTGTAATATCAATAAAAGTAATAACCGCGCCAATAACTTCATCATCGTGATAATATGGATAATAATTGTATTCAGCATAAAAATAAGTTCCGTCTTTGCGCAAAAAAACTTCATGCTCAGCCTGTTTTGCCTTATTGGAAAACAAGCGATCAATAATATCATTAATGAAATCAGTCGGTTGACCATAATGATGATGATGCATGATTTTATTCATATCTTTACCGATCAGCTCCTCGGGACAGGAATAACCCAAAAGCTGCAAACAACTGGTATTACAAAAAATACAACAACCATCTTTGTTAACAACATAAATTCCTTCGTTAGTTGCCTCCAAAACTACTTTTAACTGCTCCTCATATTCAGTTATTTTTTTATCATCCTCAGTCTGTTTTATAAACAAGGAGGCAATATAACCTTTTTTCGGCATCAAAGCAATAACGAGATATCGCTCGTTGCTGGCTTTGCAATAAAAATAAAAATCCGTGACTATATCATTTAAAACAATTAACTTAAATTTATCGGTTAAATTGGTTATTTCCGGTTTTATCGCAGAAATCGTTTTGCCTTTTATTTGTTTTTCTGTACTGCCGATACACCGGTAAAAAATATCATTTGATTCTATACATTTATAATCATAGGGCATCCCCTCTTTATCATAAATAATTTTATGATAAGCATATCCGATATTACTTTTGTTAAAAAGATTACGATAAAATAAGTTCTTCATCTAAAGCTTCTCCTTATGCTCTTGTAATTTAACCGTCTTATTATATTTAACAAACAAATAATTACCGTAATGAAAATTACCTCTCTACATATAGTACGATTAATAAATGATAATGATTAAACCTAATAATTATTTTACATAAACAACTAAACCTTTCTTAATAATCAATTAATTATATCATATAAATTGTCATTTTTAAAGGAATTATTACTTTTTTAGCAAAAAATCTTCATTTTTTTGCATGATTTTATAAAAATTAAAAAACCCGAATTAATCGGGTTTTTACATTTCTTTAATAATCTTAACGATATCTTCCGGTTTTTTTGCCAAATATTCGGGGTTTAACCCGATCAGTTCTTCTTTGGAACGAAAACCCCAAGTAACCGCAATAATCGGAATATTAGCATTGCGTGAAGTTAAAATATCAATGTCAGAATCACCGACATAAAATATTTTGTCTTTATTTGCATCGAGTCCAAGTTTATGAATGGCCAAATAAAGACTATCGGGAGCCGGTTTCGGCATGATCTCTTTTTGGTTGCCAATGGCAATTGGGATTAAATCATTAAAAAAAGATCGGCACAATTCATCGACGCCTTCCTGAAACTTATTCGATACAATCGCAAGTAATACTCCTTCAGCCTTCAGCTGTTTCAACATTTTTAAAATTCCCGGATAAGGTTTGGTTTTGTTTTTGATATTCCGGTAATAATATTGGCGAAAATAATTATAATAATGTTGAAAATCATCGGATAAAATACCAGCCGGCATTGCCCTTTGCACCAATTTTTTAATGCCGTTTCCAACAAAACCTTTAATTTCCTCGAGTGTGCGCGCCTGATAACCGAAATGAAGCAATGTATGATTGGTACTGGCCGCTAAATCCTCCAAAGTATTAAGAAGCGTTCCGTCCAAATCAAAAACAACGCCGGTTTTCGCTTGATAATCGCTCATACAATTCACCCCTCATCAAATTTTTTATAATTATATCATCAAAATCGATAAAAGTCCAATAAAAAGGCTTGATAATTTGTTTAAATAAATGAAAAGCATTAGTTTTTGTGCTATAATTATAATAGCAATGCGGAGGATTATATGCACAAAAATGAAGATTTAGAAGAAATAATTGAACAATTTAAAAAAGAAGACTATTCCCGCTTTGACCAGTTTTATAAACTCACCAATCGTCAGATTTATTTTACCATTATTGCTGTTTTAAAAGATCAAAGTCTGGCCGAGGATGTAATGCAGGATACATATCTTAAAATCCTGAAATATATCTTATCATATCAAGCCGGAACCAATCCCCTTGCCTGGATGATGATGATTGCCAGAAACACGGCAATTAATGTTTATAACCGGCGAAAACGGGAAACATTAATCGATCCGACGGAAAAAATAATTGTTGAGAAGCCGGAAGAGGAAAAAGATACAGAAACTCCCCTAATCGACTTAATGAATAAGGTATTAAAGCCAAAAGAAAAGGAGTTAATCGTACTTCACGTTATTAACGGTCTAACCCATAAGGAAATCGCAAAACTGTTAAAACGTCCGCTCGGAACCGTTTTATGGCAATATAACCGGGCAATCAATAAATTACGGGAAAAGGTAGGTGAGGAAAATGAAAAACAGTGACAATAAAAAATTATATGAAAAATTAAAGCAAGAATTTGCTTTATTACAGGTTCCTAATATTAAAGACAAAATCATAACCAAACATTATTATGAAAAACAAACAAGAACCAAACCGCAACGACGTTGGCGTCCTGTTTTAATAACGACTTTAACCGCTGTTTTTGCTTTTTTATTAATCGGTTATTTTCTAATATCTCCTGTTGCCGATGATAATATCATCAAAGAAAAAGATGTTATGGCATTTGAAGCCTTTTCCGCCGTTTCCTTAATGCCGGAAGCCAATTCGGTAAATAATTCCTTGCCTTTAAAATATGGTCCCAAAGAAAACAATCCGCAACTGCCTAATATCGATGAAGATGTCGAAGATATTCATAAATATATTTATCTGGTTGAACAAGTCTTGACTTTAAACAAACAACTTAAGATTATGCCCATCAATAATCCCGATATGGCTATCTACAAACATCAAGAAAAAATCGAAATAACTACTGTATTTGATGACATTCTCAATTATG
>JALOBF010000107.1 GCA_023228385.1 Bacilli bacterium | reverse complement strand
GGGAATAATCAAAACACCGTCAAGGCTTTCACCCGGAGCCGCTTCGGTTTCAATCCGTTTAATAATCGTATTTTCAATAACTTCGGATGCTAATATAACTTCGGGAACTTCACCCTTCGCTTCGGCAAATACCGGGTTGAGCGAGAACGATCCCTCATAATCACTAAGGCCGAGTTCTCTTAAGGCCTGAAGCGTCCTTTTCAGTTCGCCTTGATACCATAAATCCTCGTTAGTAATCTCATCCACGCCCGGATTATATTGATCCGGAATCGTAATCAGTGAACTTTCACTATTATGTTCTTCTTCCAACTTTTTAATAATCGAATATGATATTACTCTTGAACCGACAATGATATCAATTTCATCATCGGTCATCGTCAAGAATTCATTATCGCTGAAGGATATTTCTTCAATATTGCCGGAGCCAACAAAAATATTAATGGCGTCAAGGAATTTCGGTAATTCATCATCCCAAGCGTTGGGATTATATTCAACCGATGTCCGCTCAAGCTCTGGTGCCAATATCACCGATGAACCTTCCTGGGCCGCTTCATTTTCAATATTGACAATTATTGTCGTGGCAATAATTTTTGATGCAATTATATTATCACGATTATTCTCATCCACAAGCGAAGCAATTGAAATCGTCTGAATGTCGCCGATACCTTCACCCGGGGCAGTATTTGCCTTAACAAGATACTGAATGGCAATGATAAAGCGACGCATTTCGCCGGCAGTCCCATGATACTCAACTTCATCGTCTTCCGGTAAATAAATAACTTCATAAAGTGAGCCGGCCGGTGCGGTTTCGGTCGGAGCCGCAGTCATTGCTTTTAATTCTCTTACCGCCGAATCAACGATGATACGGGATGAAGTTAATGTTGAGATTTGATTATCGTCTAAATCGAGCAATTTATCGATATTGACGGTTTCATTTTCAATAAGCAAAGGTGCCGCCAATAACAGTTTCCGTAATTCACCGTCAATACGAACATCACCGTCATAGCGATCATCCCAATAGAAATCGGGGTTTTCCTCGGCAATTACTAAAGCATCAACCGAGTATAATTCCTGTTTGATTGTCGCCTTTATAACTGTCGATTCAAGAATCGTATCAATATCCGTTTCGCTTAAATTAAGGATTTTATCGGTGTTAACTTCGGTTGTGCCTTCGTCAAGAAGGAGTTTGGCCACCCGAATCAGTTTTCTTAATTCACCTTCTTCAGTATCGTTATCATGCCAACGGGCTTCGTTTTCCGCACCTTGAAGTTCATCGGGGACGACTAATGATTCTATTTTCTTTATCTCTTTTACAATCGTTTTGCTTAAGATAATAGAAGCAAGGATTGTATCAATCTTATCATCACTTAAACGCAAGATTTCACTTTGTTCAATAAGCGCCGGATTATTCAAATCGGGGTTTTCGCCCAATAAAGCCTGCGCTCCCCAAATCAACTGTTTAATTTCGCCGGGGCGCTCAGTATCATCATACCAACGGGAATCATCGGCCGCCAAATCAACGACCAATACGGATTCGGAAATAACATTTCCAAACTCATCGGTTTCGTCTTTTCCCAATTCGATTAATTGATTAATAATCGTATCGCTGATAATCTGTGACGCTAAAATCGTACTTATTTCATCGTCGGCCGGATTGGCTCTTCCGTCGGTCAGTTCAAATATAATATTCGGATCAAGTTGCGGATTATTTAAGTCATCATCCGGTTTATTAAATATAATTTTTATGGCCACAATCAGTTTCCGGATTTCTCCCGCTTCTTCTTCACTATCATACCAGCGGGAATCATCTTCACCGAAATTAATGATAAGATCGGATTCTCCGTCAGAAAGTTTTATAATCTGTTTAATTATTGTATCAGTTACGATAATAGAAGAAAGGATTGAGCCGACTTCATCCGTTTCCTCGCCTTCGGCTCCCGTTGTGAGGTCAAGCATAATATTGGGATCAATTTCGATATTATTAAGGTCACCGTCACCGAGTACCACTTTTACCGCTTTAAAGAGATTGCGCAGTTCCTGATCCCAACGTTCATCGGTCTTCTCCAATTTTACAACCAGAACCGCTTCTTTTGTAACGTTACCAAACTCGTCAACCTCATCGGTTCCGTATTTAATCAACTGATTAATAAGCGATTGTTTTAAAACGCGCGAAGCAAGCATTTGACCCCATTCATCATCATCAGGATCGACCGTACCGTCCGTTAAGTTCAGAAGACGATTCAGGTCGATTAACGAATCAGGATTATCGGGATCGGGGTTATCGCCTAAAAGAATCCGGGCACCGTTAAAGAAACGACGCAGCTCGCCGTCAGTACGTACACCGTCTACATATGTATCGCGCCATTCAGTAACCCCTTCAATAATCAAAAGGTCATAATATTGGCCTTCCGGCTCTGTATATTTTTCCAACATTCGAACAATCGAGTTGACAATCAAATTTGATGATAATATAATATCGATTTCCTCATCGGTAAATACCAGATAATTATCTTTACCGGTGATGATTTTAGCCGCAAGTAATAAATGATTTATTTCACCGGCGGTCCATTCATCGGGATTATCGAAAACGGCAATTTCAAAATCAACGGAATCACCGACCGATTGGGTGATAATATTGCTCAGATTATCGCGTATTATAACGGATGCGGCAAGAGCCGTTGCCAAACTTGCAATTTGCTCATCGGTTAGCAATGTAAAATCAGGATTGTTCAGCAAATTGCAGCCGAAAATTTCGGCGACCGCTTTAAGCAAAGCTTTAAATTCTGTTTTTCCCGCTTCGGAAGTCCAATCAATTTCTCTGATTGTAAACTCCAAACCGCCGGTGATTTCGGGATTGTTTAAAAAGAATTTTAAAATATTATCAATATTACTCATAAAGATTTGCGACGAAGATAATGTTTCGCTTAATTCTTCAATTTTTTGAACGTTAAGATCGTTTAAGAAAGTATCGGTATCGGTAATACCCAACTCCAAAAGTTTACTGGCAGTCGTAAAAATAGCAACGATTTCGTCTTTGCCCGACTCTCCCGACCAATTGAAATCCTTATCAATAACGATATCCAAATCTTCCGGCATTTCAACGGTTTGCATCAACATTTGAAGAATACCGCCGACATTGGAACTTAGAAGTCCGGATTGAGATATATAACCGGCAATCTTTTCGATATTGGTATCGGTCAGTAAATCGGTATACTGAACATTTTCGGAGTCTTCAAAAAAACCCGTCGAGAAAAGTACCAAGCCCAGTCCGACAATGCTGGCAAAATCATCAACATCAAACTGACTGACCGTTAATAATTCCTGATATTCCGGCGGAAGTTGCCGTACCATGGTTTGAGCAAGCAGACGGCTGTTATTTGAAAACAACTTCGAACCGTATATCGCCGCACCCAATTGATTAACATCATCATCAGAAATTTTCGAAAAATCGATGGTTTTATAATCGGAACCGGTGATGCCTAAATTACTGAAAGCCCGATAGATATTACCGAAGTTTTTAATTTCCGTATCGATTTCAACATCATCCAAATTAACATCGTCTTCAAAACCGATTTCATGATAAAACTCTTGAGCCATATCACTGTTTGCAAAGGATGTTAATAATTGGCTGCCGACAATTTTAATTAACTCAAGCGAACCGACATTTGTAAATAACGATTCGACCGTATCGACATCCAAAGTAAACAATATCTCTTTATCGGTACCCAAATTATATAATCCGAGTTTCAGCGCATCCAGAAAGGCGGAACCGAGATATCCGATTTCGTCTTGATAATTAACGGCTAAAAGTTCGGGCATTATTTCTTCTAAATCAAGATATTGTTCGACATCGCTCAACATCTCATCAAACATGTCGCTTTTGACCACAAACTCAATTCCCAGCGGTATCGCCACTTGTAATAATTTAATATTTTTCAATTCAGCGACAATTTGGGTTTGAACTTCTTCATTAAGTTGAATAAAATTATCAAGTGTAATGTCGCCTTCAATATTTTCTTCAATTAAAGAATAAATCCTTAAAGCCGTGATTAATTCTTTACGAATTTTAATCTTGTTTTTATTGTAATTAATGGTGAACAAGTCATCAAACATCTGTTCGTCCAGCGCAGTTCCTTTTATCTTTATGAGACCGGACATTCGCCCAAGATAAGTATCTCGATACTGCTCCGCAAAGTCAAAAATAAAATCAAACGATTCTTCGTTGTTGTTAAGCTGAAGCACCGGACCTTGATTAGTAAATATAATTTGATTGGACACTTCTTCCGGTCCGACCGAGATATCGGAAAGCGTCATTGCCGAGTTCAATGTTGTTGTTAAACCCGATAAAAAAATACTTAGAATAAATAAGCCTAACAAGTTATGCAAAACAGTCACTCCGATACCGACCAAACGGGAAACCAGGGATTTTTTTCCCTTCGGTTTCACAAACAAATAAATAATCCATAAAATAACCGTAAGAATCGGAATAACGACTATTAACCAAACAAAAAAGGCAATAAGTCGTAATATCATTAAAATCGCTTCGGTCCCAAACTTATAAATAGCGCTCTCCGGACTGAACATATCACCAAATTCAGGAAAGGCTTTTTCCAAAAGCTGGGGAATCATTCCTTCAATCGAAGTTATTTCAATCCCCTCTATAACATTACCCACTGAAGAAATATCATAAGTAAATAAAGTTCGGGCTAAAAACGGACTGATTATCCAACCGAGAATAAACAATACCAAAAAACCGATAAAAAAATAAATTGAACGAAATGCGCCAAACCAAAAGCCAAATAATACCGATAGGCCAACGGTGGCAAGAAAAATATAGTTAAAATAAGCAATTAAGTCTACCGTTTCCATAGTTTTACTCCTTGCTTCATTATATCATATTATGGTAAATATTTATACATTTTTTATTATTTTTTTTCCAAATCTTAACGTAAGACTTAAAGGAACTAACTGTTATGTTTAAAACAAAAACACCCCGGTTT
>JALOBF010000098.1 GCA_023228385.1 Bacilli bacterium | reverse complement strand
GGTGGCTCCGATATTTTTGCTTCCGTGTTTACGAATATCGATGCATTTGATTTTACCGAAAACAACTCCCCAAGGAATCGAGCCTAATAAGTATGAGACTATCAGCAAGCCGATTTGAATAATATATACCATATAATCACCTGAATAATATTATATACGAATTAGGTGATAATTGCAATGAATTTTTATTATTATCAAAATTAATAAAAACATAAGATTAAATGTATTCAAATTTATCAAATGAATATGTTATTTTTCAATAAATAATGTTTTACTTTTAATTAAATATATGCTATAATATATCATGTAGAAAGGTCAGGGATAATAAGAATGACAAAATCAAGAAAGAATGTCTATGATGAATCTAAAATCCAAGTATTACAAAGTTTAGAGGCGATTCGAAAACGACCGGGAATGTATATCGGCAGCAGTGATTCGCGCGGACTGCATCAGTTAATCTGGGAAATTGTCGATAATGCCATTGATGAAGTTTTATCGGGATACGGCGATCATATCCGGGTTATAATTCATAAAGGGAATTCGGTTGAGATTCAAGATAACGGTCGCGGCATTCCGATTGGTACTCATAAAACCGGTTTACCGACCCCGCAAGTCGTTTTTTGTACCCTTCATGCCGGCGGTAAATTTGATTCCGGCGGGGCTTACAAGGTTTCCGGCGGTCTCCACGGGGTCGGAGCCAGTGTCGTTAATGCTTTAAGCGAATGGGTCGAGCTGACGATTGCCCGGGATGGCAAAGTTTACTTTCAACGATTTGAAAACGGCGGTTCCGTTATTAAAAAACCGAAAATTATCGGCGAAAGTAAAAAAACCGGGACCACGGTTCATTTTAAACCTGACTCGACAGTTTTCTCAACAACCATTATAGATTATAAACAATGCGTGCAGCGGCTTAAGGAGTCGGCTTATTTAATTAAAGGATTAAAAATTGAATTAATTGATGAGAGAACCGGCGTCGAAGAAGTATTTTTGTTTTATGAAGGTATTTCCGAATTTATTAAAAATATCAATCAAAATAAAGAAACCATTCATGAACCGATTTACTTGGAAGGAACATATCTTAATATTCAGGTTGAATCTGCCCTGCAATATTGTCATAAATCATATTCGGAAAATATTATGAGTTTTGTCAATAATATCCGGACCAAAGACGGCGGCACTCATGAAACCGGTTTTAAATCGGCCTTAACCAAAGCATTTAATGATTATGCCCGAATGCGGGGATTCCTAAAAGATAAAGATCCTAATTTGGACGGGGTTGATGTCCGTGAAGGTTTAACTGCGATTCTTTCCGTGCGCATTTCTGAAGATATCTTACAATTTGAAGGCCAAACCAAAAATAAACTCGGCACCGCTGATGCAAAAATTGCCGTTGAAGCCATTGTAACGGAAAAACTTAAATTTTTCTTAGCGGAAAAAGGTGAAATAGCAAACTCTTTAGTTCAAAATGCGATTCGGGCGTATCGCGCCCGGGAAGCGGCCCGTAAAGCCCGGGAAGAAGTACGGATGATTAAACAAAAAATAACCAAAACCGCCGACTTATCGGGTAAACTTATCCCGGTTCAGGAACGAAATCCAAAAACCAATGAATTATTCATTGTCGAGGGGGATTCGGCCGGCGGCAGTGCCAAACTCGGTCGCGACCGGCGTTTTCAAGCCATCCTTCCTTTACGCGGTAAAGTAATAAATGCGGAAAAGACAAAAATTGATGAACTCTTAAAAAATGAAGAAATAATGTCTATTATTTATGCGATCGGCGCTGGCTTTGGCCGTGATTTTAACATTGGTAAGGTTAATTATCAAAAAGTCATTATTATGACCGATGCCGACACTGACGGCGCGCATATTCAAATCTTGCTCTTGACCTTTTTCTTCCGCTATATGCGCGAGTTAATCGAAAACGGTTATATTTATCTGGCTTTGCCGCCTTTATATAAAATTACCCATCGCCATAACAAAATCGAATATGCCTGGACCGACGAAGAATTAAAATTAAAAGCGGCCGAATATAAAAGCATTACGATTCAGCGGTTTAAAGGTTTAGGTGAAATGAACAGTGATCAATTATGGGACACAACGATGAATCCGGCGACCCGAACTCTTATTAAAGTTAATATTGAAGATTTTAATGAGGTTGATCAAAAAATCAATATTCTGATGGGTGATGACGTCGAACCGCGGCGCGAATGGATAGAAAATAATGTTGTTTTTGAACAAATTGATAATTTTACGCTTGAAGAGGTAGAAATAAATGAATAGAAGTTCAACTCCAAAAAGGAATATCAATAAAACCATCGAAGACTTTGTTGATGAAAAAATCATCGAAGAAAATCTTGATATTATTGTCGGTGAACGTTTCGGCCGATATTCCAAGTTTATCATTCAGGACCGGGCTTTGCCCGATGCCCGGGACGGATTAAAACCGGTCCAACGGCGGATTTTATATGCCATGTATAAATTGGGTGTCTTCTCGGAGCGTTCTTACAAAAAGTCCGCCCGGATTGTTGGGGACGTTATCGGTAAATATCATCCCCATGGTGACACTTCGGTTTATGATGCGATGGTCAGGATGTCGCAGAACTTTAAAATGCGGTTACCGCTGGTTGATATGCACGGTAATAACGGCAGTATCGACGGGGATCCGGCGGCGGCAATGCGTTATACCGAAGCGCGACTTTCAAAATACAGCGAGTATCTTTTACGGGATATCAATAAAAAAACGGTTGGCTTCGTTCCCAATTTTGATGATGAAGAATATGAACCGACCGTTCTGCCGGCGAAATTCCCCAATCTGCTCGTTAATGGGGCCACCGGAATCTCAGCCGGATACGCGACGGAAATACCGCCTCATAATATTGATGAAATCATTAAAGCAGTTATTTATAAGTTGGACCATAATAATGCTTCGCTTGAAAAATTAATGGAAATTGTTCAGGGACCTGATTTTCCGACCGGCGGTATCGTTCAAGGAATAGAAGGAATAAAAAAAGCCTATAAAACCGGACGGGGACGGATCGTTATTAAAGCAAAAACGGAAATCATTACCAACAAAAATATTTATCAGTTAGTTATTACCGAAATTCCCTTTGATGTTAATAAATCAGTTTTAGTAAAAAGAATGAGCGATATATGTAATCGAAAAAATATTGACGGTGTCCTTGATATTCGCGATGAAACCGACCGTGAGGGCTTACGGATCGTCGTTGACGTCCGGAAAGATGCCAATCCGGAAGATATCCGTAATTTCTTTTTCAAGAAAACTGATTTGCAAGTGTCATATAACTTTAATATGGTGGCCATTGCCAATAAACGGCCGATGACGATGGGGCTCGACCATCTTCTTGATGCTTATATCTCCCATCAAAAAGAGGTTATAACCAATCGCAGCAATTTTCAGCTTAATGCCGCCCGGCATCGCCTTCATATTGTTGAGGGATTAATCGAAATGATATCGATTTTAGATTCGGTTATTCAAACGATTCGCTCATCGCAAAATAAAAAAGACGCAATTAATAATTTGGTCGGAACTTATAATTTCTCCGGCGAACAAGCGGAAGCGATTGTTAATCTGCAATTATATCGCCTGACTAATACTGATATCGTTCAACTTAAGGAAGAAGCAGAAAACTTAAAAGTCCAGATTGAAGAATTAACTCAGGTTCTTGCCAATGAGACGGTTTTGATAAAAGTCATTAAGAATGAACTAAATGCCACATTAAAAGAACTCTCATCGCCCAGAAAAACACTTATTGAACATGAAATTGATGATGTGAAAATTGAAGTCATTGATTTAATGGCAAAAGAAGAAGTATATGTTATTATAACCCATGACGGTTATCTAAAACGGATGACGGCAAAAGCATATAACAGTAACGAAGAAACCAAATTAAAGGATGACGATATTATTATTGCCGAGTTTAAAGCGACGACCTTGGATACATTACTTTTATTTACCAATCTCGGTAATTATGTATATTTACCGATACAAAAAATCCCCGAAGTCCGTCATCGCGATTTAGGATATAACGTTAGCACCTTAGTTAATATTGATCCCAAAGAACGCATCGCCTTCACCATCCCGGTTCAAGACTTTGCAACAAACCGCTACCTGCTCTTTACAACAAAAAGCGGTTTGATTAAACGGACTTTACTGAAGAATTATGTTGCCTATCGCTATTCTCGGGCTTTAATCGCCACTAAACTGCGGGATGATGACGAGTTGGTCAGTGTTGATTACGGTCCGGCCGACAGCGATGTTATTGTTATTACTAAAGAGGGTTATATCAATCGGTACAAAGCGGAAGAAATTCCGCCGATGGCCCCTCCGGCGTTCGGAGTAAAAGCTCTTGAAATGAAAAACCGTTCGGATGATGAAGTTATCGGCGGTCATTATATCAACAATCGTGACCAAATTGTTGTTTTAACGGCCCGCGGTAATATAAAACGGATTCGTCCCGACGAAGTGCCGCTTGGTCGAAAAAACAATGTCGGCCGGCAATATATGAAGATTGTAAAAGCGAATCCTAATTATTTTGTTGATTCCCAAATTGTACATTATCAAGCCGCGAAAGATGAAGTGGAAACTTATTTGATTGGACCGAAAGGTCATAAATTTATAAATCAGGAATTAATCAAAGGGGCAAACTTGGTATACGGTAAAAAAATAAATACAGCAAAAATCGGTTCCGCTGATAAAATATTAATAGTACGCGGCAATGATGATTATGTCTAAAAGAAAAGAGGAATGATTATGAGTTCAATTTCCAATATCGGACATTTTATGCTTCCTAATGATGCCCTTGCCAATTTAACCGCTATTTATCGATGGATTGGTAAAAATGAATCAATGTACCAAACATTAAAACCCGATATGGAACGGGTAGTGGAACAGACGGTGCAAAGAGACGGTTATTTTATCGCTCAAATATTAAAACTCGATATCAGCGACACCAGAATGCGGCTTATTCTAACAAAAGATTCAAGCCCGCGGAATAAGGAAGAAAAAACGCTTTTTAAAATAAAAGAAGTATTGCATAAATGCCAAAAACATTATTTACAGATGCGGCATCAAAGCAATGATTTGCTTGATATCATTAATTATATTTACGGTCATTACGGTGAGGTTAAATTTGCTTATACCGAGGCCGATCGGCGGGCCATCTTACAAAGTCAGGCTAAAAAGAGCAAAAGACTGTTGATTGATGAAATAAATGAAAAAATCAATAATTATATAGAAAAAAAGGAATACGAAAAATTAATCGTTTATGCGCATTTCTATATTGACTTTTTCAATATTGCTCCTTTTGTCGATTATAATCATACCGCCAGTCTGCTGTTATTATATTTGTTGATGTTAAAGGGAGAGATTGAAGCTTTCCGCTATATCAGTTTTTTTGAGTTGCTGTTTATTGAATATAATGATTTTATTAAGGTGGTGCAAAATGCCAGCGTTAATTGGAACGAAGGTTTTGCTCAAACTTTGGGATTTGTCCGCTTTATCTTTAAGTTTATTTTGCAAGCTTATGAAAAAGCGGCAACGATAATAAGTGAATACAAATTTGACGCCAACTTTAATAAAAGCGATAATATTGAAAATACCATCTATCATTTACCCCAAATATTTACGAAAGAAGAAATCAGAATGCAGCATCCTTATGTCAGTGAATCAACCATTAATCGAACATTAATAAAATTACGCGATGCCGGACAAATTAAAGCGCTGAGCAAAGGCCGTTCGGCGAAATGGTTAAGGATTGAGAATGATTAAAACAAATCATCATACCCATTGCTATTTATGCCAACATGCCCAAGGATTGCCGAGTGATTATATAAAGTTATCACTGGCTGCCGGATATCAAGAAATCGGTATCAGTGACCATGGTCCCCTTTTTAAACAGTGGA
>JALOBF010000004.1 GCA_023228385.1 Bacilli bacterium | reverse complement strand
TTGCAGATCGGGATATGATTGCAGTAATTGGCGATACACCGCTATAATGGTTTGATGATTTTTTACCGGATTATATCGCCCGATATGACCAATGACCATGCCTTTATTATAATAACAGCGATAAGTTTTAAACCGAAAAACATCAACGGCGTTATTGATTAAGATAACTTGATCTTCCGATAAACCATAAGTTTCAATGATGCTTTTTTTTATAACCGGAGAGATAGCAACCGGAATTACTTTTTTTCTTCGGTAAAACATTGCCAATATCTTTCTTTTAACGGTGCCATATTCAAAATTAGCTAATGTATGAGTGGTATGAATAGCTTTGCTTTTCCAAAATATCAATAAATATAGAAATAAATATAGCATTCCGCCGACATTGCCGTGCATTATATTTGGCGAAAAGCGACGGGTAATCAAGGTTAATCGGAGCATTGTTAAAGGGCGAAAACCCTCTTTTTTATTTAAATATTGAATTTTAATTGGCAATTTCTCTAGTTCATCTTCAATAAATGTATTGTGTTTTTTACTTAATACTATGAGCAATACTTGAAACTTCCGATAATCCAACCGTTTTAATAAATTTAATACGAATATTTCGGCACCGCCGACTTCAAGGCAGCCGATTGTAATTAATAGTTTTATCATCGATAACCCTCATATACAAATTTCGATGCTTAGTGGCTGTTTTTTCTAAAGAAAAACCTTGTGCCGTTTTCACGGCATGCAACCGAACCGACTCTAAATTTTCAATGTTTTTAATTATTTCAAGTATTGTCTTGGCAAGATGAAACGGTTTTAATTCTGTAATAAATCCGTTAATTCCATGTTCAATAATCTCTTCACCCCAAGGACTGGTTATAACAATTAATCCACAAGCCATTGCCTCCAATAATGCTAAGGGAAAGCCTTCATAAGAAGAAGGTAAAACAAATATATCGGATTTTCCCAAATACTGCTCCACTTTATTAGTGCAGTCAATTAAAGTAATATTATTTTGCAATTGATTATTATATATATATTTTAGTATTTGTTTTTTTAAACGGCCGGAACCAATTAAAAGCATTCTGATATTTGGCTCTGCTTTCACTATTTTTTTAAACTCGGAAACAAGATATTCATGATTTTTAACCGGAGCATATCGACCAATATGACATATAGTTATATCTTTGTTATTTCGCGGAAAATAATTAAATATTTTAATATCAACTCCGTTGTTAATAACCGTTATATCCGATGTTGGATATAACGTTAAAAGTACTGATTTGATTGCGTCCGATACGGCAATCAGTTTAATGATTCTTTTTTTATACAGGGGACGATACAAAATCCGACGAAAGAAATGACAATCAACTTGTGGTATAGTATGAACCGTATGAAGCCATCTAAATTTATTTTTTCGTAACCGGCGGTAAAAAAAAACATAATCAGCTGCTTTAAGGTGACTATGAATAATATCGGCCTTAAAAGAATCAAGCTGCCTTTTTAAACGCCAGAAAACAAAGGGATTAAAAAGGGGGAAAGAATTATTAAAATAAATAACGTCAAGTCCATATTGTTGTGCTGCTTCATCATATATCGAACGATAATTTTTACTTACAATAAAAATTTTTATTTCGAATTTATCTTTAAGGATTTTTGCTGTTTCAAGAACTGTTTTCTCAGCGCCACCAACTTCTAGAGAAGTAATTACAATCGCAATTTTCATTATATTCCTTCAATAATTCTTTTCATTGCCGTAATGGCGTTATTAACATCGTATTGTCTTGATGAATATAACGCATTATTATGCATCTCTTCTTTATTCCGAGCAAAAATATATTTTTCCATTTTCACTGCTAAATCATAACTGCTTTTTATATTTGCGAGAAATCCGTTAAAACCATCGACAACAACATCTTTTGAACCAACCGCATTAGCGGCTATAATAATTTTTTTTGATGCTAACCCTTCAATCAATGATATCGGCAACCCTTCCCGATAAGAGGGTAAAACAACACAATGAACTTTCCGTAAAATCTCATTGATATCATAGCAATAACCAAGATAGTTTACAATGCCTTCTTTTTCATAACAACGTATTAATTCCCGGTCAATCATTGTATTTTTTTTATAAAAACTTCCGGCAATCAGGAATCTGACATCAGAAAAACGATTTTTAATTAATTTAGCCGCCTCAAGGTACTCAATAATGCCTTTTTCTTTAACTAATCTGCCGATAAAAATAAAAGTAAGCGGCATAGACAAATCAACATAGGGATAAAAATTATCTAAATTTACCCCCTCGCCTTTAATAATAGTGTGCGATTTTTTTAATATTTTTAAGCCGACAAAATAATGATAATCATCAATATTCAAAAATACATAATGATTAATTTTTTTTGATATCAACCGATACAATAAAATGACAACGCGGGTGATTATCGTGTTTTTAGTAAAAATTGAACTTAATCCGGTTACAACATTTATTATTTTTGTATTTTTAGGAGCAGCCATGGTTGCATATAAATGAGGTTTTATTGTATAGTTGATAATTATATCCGGTTTAAGTTTTTTAAATATTTTTCGATAAGTAAAAAATAATTTAATTTCTTTAAATATACCGGTTCCTGTTTTGTCTATATCAATTATATAGACATCGATGTTTTCCCTTTTTAAAAATTGGGTATGATCATCAAAACCGGCAACAACATAAACTTGATATTCTTCTTTTAATTTTTTGATTAAATCCAAACGAAATTTATAAGCAGCAAAACAATCATTACAATTCAGTACGATTTTTTTCATTATCATCCCTCAATTCCATTAATCCTGGTTTTATCATTTTTACCAATAACCCTTTACTTTTAATTTTTTCATCAAAATTACCACCAACACCTTCGGCTGCTTTATCATCAAAAAAAACATTTATAGTTTTTAAAATAATAATAATATCTTGAATAAACCGGTAACGACTAATATATAATAAGTCGAAACTTAATTTATCAGAAAAATCAGCATTATAACGGCAGTTTATTTGCGACAAACCGGTAATCCCTGCTTTCACAAAATAACGGTAACGATAGTACATGTTTTGCCTTTCATATTCAATAACAAAGCACTTTCTTTCCGGACGAGGACCAACCACCGACATATTGCCGATTAAGACATTAAAAATTTGTGGCAGCTCATCTAAGTGGCTTTTTCTTAAAAATTTTCCGATTTTAGTAATTCGATGATCATTAATCGAAGATAAAGTCGCTCCGGAGACTTTCTCGGCATTATGAATCATCGTTCGAAATTTATATAAAATAAATTCTTTATGATTAGCAGTAAGTCTTTTTTGTCGGTAAATAGCTGGCCCAGAGTCATTTATTTTAATAAGAGAAAATATTATTATCATAAGCGGAAATAATAATATTATCGCAATTAACGAAAAAATAAGGTCGAACATTCTTTTAATAAATTTTTGCATTAGATTGAGTTTAAAATCGGTCAGTTGACAGGCAAGAATATTACCTCTATTTTTGTAACAGTTTTTACCGGCAAGCATTATGATTGAAGGAAATATCCACAATTTTATACCTTTACTGATGCAATAATAAAATATCTCCTCTTTATAGTTTCGGTCTAATTTATCGTCTATATACAAACAATCTATCAATTTGAAGAGGTTTAAATCAATCTTTTGCCAGGCAATATAAATAATGCGAATTTTTCGATTATCAAATAACGGAATAATCCGCTCTTTAATACTGTCGTCAAATCCAATTATTGCTACTCGAATCATAATTTCACCGGTTTTATTTTTAAACAAAACAAAAAAGTTTATGCGACTAAAAGCATAAACTTTTTTATTTATAATTTAGCAGATACAAACCATGGTTTTATTCTGGAATATAATTAAGATTATATGTCGACTCCATCCGGTAAAGCATTTCTTTCACTTCTTGATTCGCTATTTTATCAATCTTATTTTTAATCTCTTCAATATGTTTTTCAATATTAATAATTTCCTTCTTTTCCTCAATATAAATTTTATCATTGGCGGTTTTAATATTTTTGCTGACATCAAGTAACAATTCTTCATAAAGCTTTTCACCCGGTCGAAGTCCGATAAATTCGATCTTTATATCGCGATTCGGAATCAATCCGGAAAGTCTAATCATTTTATCAGCTAAATCAATGATTTTAACCGGTGCCCCCATATCAAGGATAAAGATTTCTCCGCCTTTAGCATAAACTGCAGATTGTAAAATCAAACTTACCGCCTCAGTAATTGTCATAAAAAAGCGTGTGATTTCCGGATGTGTTATCGTAACCGGCCCGCCGTTTTCGATTTGCTTTTTAAAAAGGGGTATAACACTGCCGTGACTGCCTAAAACATTACCAAAACGAACAGCGGCATAATCCGTAATACTAACCGTATCAAAATATTGAATTATCTTTTCACAAATAGCCTTAGTAGCTCCCATTACATTGGTCGGACGAACCGCTTTATCACTGGATACTAATATCATTTTTTCAGACTGATATTCGTTGGCTATTTTCGCAACATTATACGTTCCAATTATATTGGTTCTTACTGCTTCGATAGAATTAAATTCCATTAAAGGCACATGTTTATATGCCGCAGCATGAAAAACAAGCTGGGGTTTATATTGATTAAAAATATCTTCAAGTCTCTTATAATTATAGACACTGCCGATAATAACAACGAGACGCGTCGATAACCGCTCAGTTTTGATTCTTTTTTCCAAATCGATTTGCGTTTCATAAGTCGTATTTTCATATATATCAAATAAAATAAGAGTATGAGGATTTAAACTGAGAATCTGATGACATAGTTCCGATCCGATTGATCCGCCACCGCCGGTTACAAGCACGGATTTACTTCGAATCAACTGATTAAGTCCATTGTTGTCAAGTTTTATTACGCCGCGATTTAATAAATCCTCAATTTTTACATCGACTATTTTACGATAATCGTCCGATTCCTCTTCCAACATTAAAGGCAATCTTTTTATCTTAACACTTCGGGACGATACTGTTTCTATTATTTCGCTGAGCCGCAATTTATTGATATTTGCAATTGCAATAATAACCTCGTTGATGTTATATTTATCAATATAATCCGGGATATTGGTGATCGGACCTAAAACCGGAATTCCATTTAGGCGGTTGTATTGCTTCTTTGGGCTATCGTCAACGAAAGCAATAACTCTATTATGAAGGCGATCATTTTTTTGTATCTCTTCATAAACAAATTTCCCGGCGGAACCAGCACCTATTATCATAGTATTGATATATTTTGTACCGTTAGCAAAATAACGTCTGGTTGATACCCAGCGATAAATCCGCCGGCTAAATCGTATCAGTGTCATTAACAAAGCTTCCAACGGCGTTGAATAAAAAAACATAACCCAATCAATATCATAATCGATAATTTTTAGCAATGAATATATAATAATGTTTGATAAAAAAACAGCTAAACAAATACGAATAAACTCGGTAGCGCCAACATGTTTTAACAACATATTATATAATCTAAATATAGTATATGTTATTATTTTAATCAAAACTGACAATATAATTATTATAAAGACAGGATCTGATAAATCCCCAGATATTAAAATAATACCTAAAAAATAGGTACCTATAATAATGGCGATATCGCCTAAAATTAAACCAATAATTTTTAAAAATGTGGTTTTCCTCATGCTTTTGCCTCTTATTTAAAGTTAATTATATCATTTTTTTCACATAAAAACAATACAATTATCGCCTATTGTAAAAAAAGACATTTTCTTTAGAGAGAATGTCTAATATATTATTATTTTGTACCAAATAAACGGTCACCGCAATCACCAAGACCGGGAACAATAAAGCCGTATTCATTTAATTTTTCATCAAGTGCCGCTAAAAAAATATTAACATCAGGATGAAATTTTTGGATTTTCCGAACCCCTTCAGGAGCACCAACTAAACCAACATAACTGATATCGGTCACTCCTTTATTTTTTAAAATATCAATCGCATGTTTAACACTACCGCCAGTTGCAAGCATCGGATCAACTATTAACACAACCGCTTCCGTAACAATACTGGGCAATTTTGCATAATATTCGTGCGGTTCCAACGTCTTTTCATCACGGTAAACACCGATATGCCCAACTTTAGCGGTCGGAATTAATGTCGTTATACTATCAACCATTCCTAATCCAGCTCTTAAAATCGGTACAATAACTACCTCTTTTGCCAGCATGTAAGTAGCGGCCATACCAACTGGTGTTTTGACGCTGACTCTGCGAGTAGGGAGGTTCCTAGTAACTTCATAAGCCATTAACATCCCAATTTCGGCAACCGTTTCCCGAAAATCTTTAGTTCCGGTTTTTTCATCACGAATTAATGCCAATTTGTGATGAATCAATGGATGATTAAATACTACTAGTTTTCCACTCATAGTTTTCTTTCCCTTTCTATAATCATATCAATGCGTCTTTTATGTCTACCTCCCGCAAAATCAGTGTTTATAAAGGTTTCTATAAAAAGACAAGCATCTTTGAGATTAATAAAATTTGCCGCCAGACAAATGATGTTGCAGTCATTATGAGCTCGAGCTGAATGAGCAGTCTCAATATTACTAACCAATCCCGCTCTGATACCGGCATGTTTATTGGCATAAATTGACATGCCAATCCCGGTTTTACAAATCAGAATACCATAATCGACTTTTTTATTTACAACATCTGTGCAAACAAGTCGACCATAAACCGGATAATCAACGCTTTGCACACTGGGACAGCCATGATCGATCATATCATATCCTCGATCGCGAAAATATTTAATGACTTCTGATTTCAAAATAAATCCGCCGTGATCACTGGCGATGCTTATTTTCATCTTGTCACCTCTTTAGTTAGTTATTATATCACAACACACTTTATATTTCTACTAAAAAGCCGAAATTTTATAAAAAAATAAAAAAGACTGATTAATAGGTCAGTCTGCTTTCATCAATGTTCATTAATATATTATTATAATAGCAATAAGCATATTTCTTGGCTTTTGTTAAACTCATATCAGTATAATTTCCGCATTCACCCGGTCTGGATCCGGGAATTTCGCCTTCATAATTAATGATAAAGGCAAAAACACTTCTGACTAATGAAAGTATCTCATTAGAAGCAAAATCACCATTAAGTATAAGATAAAACCCGGTACGACATCCCATTGGACCAAAATATATTATTTTATTACTCCATTCATCATTATTCCTCAAAAATGTAGCGCCTAAATGCTCAATTGCGTGAATTCCGTCAGTATCGAGAACCGGTTCACGATTAGGAGCGGTAAGCCTAATATCAAAAGTTGTAAGGACATCTTGTTTAAGATAATCCTTACGCGACACATAAAGTCCGGGTAGAAGTTTCAAATGGTCCACAGAGAAACTAGATATCTTTTTCATTTGGTCCACCTTCGTTAACTAAGTAATATCATATTTTAAAACTACTGCATCCTTAAATTTTGTATCATTAAGATTGATTTCTTCAATGTAAACATCATTATTGCTGATCTCATAAAATCCAATTCTTTTGAATATTAATTTTGCTTCCCTTTTTACAACAATTGCTATCAACGATTTAATACCTTTACCTTTAGCCTTATCAACAATTCTATTAAACAGTTGATAAACCAAATCATCGGTTATTGACTGACGAAAAATAAAATAGCGAACAAGACCATTATTATTAAACTCTTCAAAGGAAAGCATGCCGACAACTTGATTATCATATACAAATTCCCCATTCATTACCACTTCTTCGTTGATATCACTAACCAATGATATTTCCTTAAGGAATTCTATAACATTACTTTTATTGTTATCATCCACTGATACGATTTCCAAAGAAATCACCTCAAAATAGTATATGCAATTTAACTATTTAAAAGAAGTTTTTTTAACTCTTCCCAAAAGTAAAATTTATATTCAACATCGCCACTATCAATGTCTTCAAATGAAATACCATGATAATCGGGATAAAGAAGACTCCACCAATTTTTGCCTTCACCCTTTCCGATTATTACCAACAGTGTTCGGTATTTACCGCCGGAAATTACTTGACCGTTTATTTCTTTAACGGGAAATCTTACTTTAGAAATTGTTATAGAATAATTATGATGGGATAATGCATTTTTGATATCATTATCAAGAATAGCTAAATTATTGGTAATTTCATTAACGATATCAGATTTATTAAAATGAGCGATTCGATTCTGTAATGCTTGTACAACTACCGATTTTTCATTTTGATCGGAAACAGAATTGCTGTTGGCAATCACCCTAATTCTAAACTCATCGTTGTCTTGAGGAATCAAAATAATAACAGTGAGGATTATAATAATAATCAACAAAATTTTTTTTCTCATATAATCACCAATTTTATTATTGGCGATTATTACCATTTTATACTATAATTTTATACTGCCTTGTCTGATTATTTCTATTTTATTTTTAGATATATCAACAACCGTCGATGATATACCGGAAAAACGCCAGCAATCAACGATAAAATAATCAATCGCTTGCCCAAATCTATCTTTAATTTCCTGATAGTCATTTAATTCCTGTTCGCCGCTTTCATTTACCGATGTAGTAGCCATAAGACCGAGATGATTGATTATCTTCAGAGCCGGAGGACAATCTGGCATCCGAAAGGATAATTTTTCATTATTGCCTTGGAGAATAATAGTGAGGGGACCGGGCCAATATTGGTTCATTAAATCGAGGGCTAATGGCGGGATGTTTATACCCAAAGTTCCTATCTGATCCAGATTACTGCAAAGATTAGCTAAAGGCTTATCATAACTTCGATTTTTAACCAGATATATTTTTTTTATTGCTTCCTTATCGTCATATAATGCGCCCAGGCCATAAACAGTATCGGTTGGAAAACACAGTATTTTTCCTTTAAAATTTACTTTTTTAAAAGATATAATATCATCTACTCTGATTCTTTCCATAATTCGCTTATCTCTTGTAAATAGTCATCTTGGGTAATGATTTTTTTATCTTTCAAACGCATTAATTCCAACATAATTTTATTTTTTTCTTCTTCATCAACAATTCGATAATTAGTAATAAAACCTAAATCTTGTAAGTGTTTTTTTATATTAAAATTGCTTCTTTCTTCTTCGTCACGAGCCCACGAATAGTGAGGAGTATACTTGCTGATTTCTGATTCTTTTTTCCCCTCTTCATCATCTGTCTGTATTGCTTCAGTTATAATATATTCCTCTTCTTCGGTTTCTCTATCCTTTAAACTTTTTTCAACAGAAATAATAAATTCTTTGAAATTAAATACATTCTTGCTTCTTTCGGTATCAGAAAACAAACCTTTACGTTTTTTATAAAATATATATATTATAATTATACATATTAACAAGATAATTCCCAATATAATAAACATTATAATCAACGGTTTAAGAGTTAAACCATTGATTAAAATAGGTTTTATTGTTTTAGCGCCGTTACCAAGCCCTACTTCTGAATCTGGAAGTTTAACAAATTCTTCTTCGGAAATGGTTTTTATGTTGGAAAAAGAGAGAGTGCCTAACGATTGGCGGTTATTGTTTTTATCATAAACCATAAGCGAAAAAATATCATCGGCATTTAAAACCAAAGCAATTGCTTGGACATCACTACGCTCATTAGCTTTTAAACGATATGCTCGGTTATTAATCTCCAATCGCAATTTATAATCATTGGGACTTTCATTATAAAAGCAAATACCATAATAAACAGTTCTATTAATTAAGCCATATACAACTTTAATCAAATACTCTGCATTAGAGTATTCGTCAAGCAAACGATATTCATCATAAGCCGTATGAACAGCGTCATCGAAAGCTGAAATATATGTTTCTTTAAATGAAGATATTGCGATTAGTGAACATAATAATAATAAACGTTTCATAATTAACCTCTAATCATATTTAATAATCAAAATTCGATTTTGATTATTTAAATCTTTTTCTATTGTCGATTTGTTTTCTAAACCAAATTGTGCTAAAATTGCCATAATGTCTTCGGCTTTGTTCGTGGGTATTTCTAATAATATCAGACCGGGATTATTAAGATAATGTGGTGCTTCTGTCAATATTTTATAATAATAATATAAACCTTTATCCGGAGCATAAAGAGCGATTGGCGGTTCATTGTTACGAACAAGCGATTCGGCTTCATATTCACCAGCCAAATAGGGCGGATTAGAAACTATTACATCGAATTTACTCACAACATTTGAAAACAAATCACTTACCATAAAACAAATATTAAGTTTAAGTTCAACAGCATTTGCTTGAGCTGTCTCAATAGCTAAAGGTGAAATATCGACAGCAGTAATATCGGCACAAGGTAGATTTTTTTTTAGAGCTAAGGCTATAGCGCCGCTCCCGCAGCCGATATCAATAATCTTGGGATTTATACGCTCTTCTAAACAACCCAATGCCTTCTCGACTAAAATTTCAGTTTCCGGACGCGGTATTAATACTGCAGTGTTTACTTTTATTTTAATCCCATAAAAATATGTATAACCCAGAATATACTGAACCGGTATATTATCTTTAATATATGCGGTGAAACGTTGCATTATTTTTACATAAATATCGTTGGGGATATTTGAATCATAATTAATTATTAAATCTTTATATGTGAATTGTGCGGTTTCCAGAAACAGAATTGTTACTGCACTTTCTTCCTTTTCCGCCATAATTGCCTGATGCTTTAAATCAAGATATAACTCGCGATAAGTCATCGTCATCCTCCGATATATTTTTTATCTGTAATATTAAACATACAAAGTATTTCATGAGGAATAGTATTTAAATACCGGGCCATTTCACTGATCGGAAGTTCAGAAGACGTTATAATGAATTCATTATCTAATGTAATGCTCGCATCAACCTTAACAAACAAATGATTCATGCATACCTTGCCGATTGTTGGATAACGTTTGCCATTCACCAAAACGGGAAATCCGGCTAAACTACGCCGGTAACCATTATAATATCCGATTGGTAAAACCGCAATAAATTCATCTTTATTGGCTTGATAAGCTCGGTCATAACCGACAGTTTCTCCTTTTTTCACTTTTTTAATCGCAAGCGGCTTTGTAATAATTTTTATTATTTGTTGAGTTTTATCCTCAGTGCCATAAAGGTCAAGACCAATCCGCAGAAAATTACCCGCTTGCGAAAAATGATATGTGCTGGTGGCAGCACAATGAATATATTTGAAATTTTTACCGTTTAAGAACTCTATAAATTTTTCTTCCTGATATTGATGGTTTTTTTCATCAGTAAAATGAGTATATATCCCTTCCGGAATAAATGTCGAATTTGCTGAAATTAATCGATAAGCACGGTCAAAGTTTTCAACATCACAAAAACCTAATCGATTCATTCCGGTATCAATTTGAAAATGAACTTTTATTGGTCGGGTAAAAAAGTAAGTATTAAGGTTTTCGGCTTCTTCTAAAGAATTAACGGTAACAACTATATTTTTATGCTGATTTAACCAATAATAATCGCTTGAATCAACTCCGTTTAAAATCAATATGTCAGCCTCTATTTTGGCATTAACTAAATGCATTGCTTCTTGAATATCAACAACCGCCATTAATTTTATGCCTGCTTTTTTTAAATGCCGGGCAATTTCAATATCTCCCAATCCATAAGCATTGCTTTTAATAATTGGGATTATTTCTTTACCGGTTGTCTTAATAATTTCTTCGATATTATTTTTAAGTTTTTTTAAATCAATTTCAACATATAACATACTGGGCTCCATTATCTTATCTTGAATGTGCCAACATTTGTTTTTGATCTTCAGCCCATAGGGCTTCAATAACTAAGTCGATTTTACCCTCCATAATTCGATCGAGTTGTTGAACGGAAAAACCAATCCGATGATCGGTAACCCGATTTTGAGGATAATTGTAAGTTCTAATCTTTTCGCTACGGTCCCCTCGGCCGATTTTCGCCAGCCTTTCCTGACCTTCTTTTTCTAACTGTTCCTGTCTTAAAAGATCATATAGGCGGGTTTGTAATATTTTTAAAGCATTGGCTTTATTTTCATGCTGTGATTTTCCGTCTTGACAAGTAGCGACCACACCGGTTGGAATATGGGTTACTCGGACGGCTGATTTAGTTGTATTTACACTTTGACCTCCCGGTCCGGAAGAACAAAAAACATCAATTCTGATATCTTCCATATTTAATTCAAAATCGATATCATCAGCTTCAGGCATAACCAAAACAGTAGAAGTAGAAGTATGGATTCGGCCTTGCGATTCAGTAGCCGGAACCCGCTGAACCCGATGGGATCCTGACTCATATTTTAAATAAGAATATACCCTGTCGCCTTCAATTTTAAACTCAATCAAAGAAAAACCACCGAGTTCTGCTTCATAAGCACTTAAGACTTCAACTTTCCAACCTTTATCCGCCGCATAACGCGAATACATCCGAAACAAATCACCCGCAAAAATATTGGCTTCATCGCCTCCGGCTGCTCCTCTTATTTCAACAATAACATTTTTTTCATCATTAGGATCTTTAGGAAGTAATAAAACTTTAAGTTCTTGCTCCATTTCTTTTATCTTAACATCCAGTTCTTCTTTTTCCAAACGAGCAAGTTCGGCTATTTCTTGGTCATCAGCATCAATTAATTCCTGCAAGTCAATTATACCTTTTTCAGTTTTTTTAAATTCGCGGTAAATAATTACCGTTTTCTCAAGCGAACGTAATCGTCGCATTAACTCGGTCATTTTTTTTATATTATTAATAACTTCGATTTTTTGTAATTCTTGATTGATACTTTCATACTCTTTTTCGATTAATTCTAATCTTTCGCGCAAATATTATTCACTCCTTGCTTTTAATTCAATATCATCAATACTACTAAACATAGAATAAGCACCTTTAAAAACCATAAAAATACTATCCGTTACCCCTTGCCGGTTTTTAGCAATAATCAGTTCCGTTTTTACATTACGATATTTTCTTGTTGTATCTTCGTCTCCTTTGGACGGTTCACGATGTAAAAACATGACAATATCGGCATCCTGTTCAATACTTCCTGATTCTCGTAAATCCGATAAAACCGGTCGCTTATCATCCCGTTGCTCAATATATCTGGATAATTGAGACAAGGCCAAAACCGGAACATCAAGTTCTCGAGCCAACATTTTTAATTGGCGGGAAATTTTTGATACTTCTTCAACCCGGTTCATAGTCTTTCTTCTTGTTGTTAACAGTTGAAGATAATCAATAATAATTAAATCGAGTTTCCCGTCGCGTTTAAGTTTTCGACAAACCGTTACCAATTCTTCAACATCGGTAGCACCGGCTTCATCTAAATATATGTTAAAACGATCAAGTTTAGTTTTAGCCGCATAGAGCGCTGCCATTTCGGTTTCATTAAGCTTACCGCTTCTAATTTTGTTTAGTGTTAACCCGGAATGAGAACTATAAAGCCGCATTAATAATTGATCGATACCCATTTCCAATGAGAAAAATGCGACATGGGCGTTTGTCGACTCACACACATTGGTTGCGAAATTAAGAGCTAGCGCCGATTTACCGATACCCGGTCGAGCGGCAAGGATAAGTAATTCGCCTTTTTGAAAGCCGAAAGTTATTTTATTTAAACCTTTAAAACCGGTGTCTAGTCCGGTTAAAGTATCGACATCCTTTTGTTTATTTTTTTCAATTATGCTTAACACTTTATCGGTCGCACTGTCAATACGTATTAAATCAACCGTTTTTCTTTTATTGATTACTTCAATAATATCACGTTCTGCCGAATCAATTAATTCTTCAAATGAAAATTTATGATCCAAAATTCGATTCGATATTTCTTGCATCTTGCGTAACAATTCACGCTCAACCGATTTTTCTTTAATAATTTGAATATAAGCCGTAACATTGGCGACCGAAGGAATGGCATCCATCAATTCAAATAAATATTGACCGCCGCCGGTGGCCTCAAAAAGATTTTTTTGTTTTAAATGTTCGATAACTGAGGTAACATCAATCTCTTTTTTTGCTTTATCCAATGCGATTATCGCATTCATAATGTTAATATTTTCTTGAAAATAAAAATCAGTATAATCAAGTTGGCTTACTACTTCCGGCGCTAATCTATTTTCAATTAGAACAGAACCCAACACATAGTTTTCGGCCTCGCGGCTACACGGGATTTGTCTTTGCGCTTCCATCATTTTTTCTCCACGACATGCACGGTAATATTGGCTATAACTTCTTTGTGCAGTTGGATTGGAATTACATAAGTTCCCAAAGAATCAATATCACGATCATATAACATTTTGCGTTTGTCTAAAGCAATATTATTTTGGGACTTATATTCTTCAACAATTTGTTTGCTGCTAACACTGCCAAAAAGCTTACCTTCCTTACCGACACGAACATAAATTTTAACCGGTTGATTTTCGATAACGGTTTTTAATTCTCGCATTTCATTTAAATGGATTTCTAAAGCTTCTTTTTCTTCTCTTTTTTTCTTTTCCAGCTGTTTAATATTATCAACCGTAGCAAGAATCGCTTGATTTGTACGTACCAAAAAATTGGCATGACCGGCGGGAATATCAATAATATCGCCCGTTTTTCCTTTTCCTTTAACATCTTTTGTCAATATAATTTTCATAGTCGTCATACCTCCATCCTCGAATTTGTTTAATTTACCAATTAATATTGCTTTGGCTTTTTCAATAGTAATATTTTTAATTTGGGTAGCGGCATTGTTGAAATGACCGCCGCCCCCCAACTGTTCCATTATAACTTGAACATTAACTTCATCCAAACTGCGGGCACTAATACCGATTTCATCTTCAGCAATTCGACCCAGGCAAAATGAAGCCTGCATATCATTAACTGATATAACATTGTCAGCAATCTTAGCAAGAAAAGCCCGCGTATATATTTCATCTTCACTGCAAAGCGCTATCCCATATTTCCCCTCAATAATCTCCAAATTATTTAAGATAGCCATACGCTCAACATATTCATCGAAACTTTCTCGAAGGAATCTCTGAGCTCGGGGAATTTGAGCACCGTATTTTTGAAGAATTGCCAACACATTAAAGGTTCGATAAGAAGTTCGATACATTAAATTATTAGTATCGACAATAACGCCCATTAACATCCAAGTTGCCTCTATTTCACTGATTTCAATATCAGCCGGAATATACTTAAACATTTCAACCACCAGTTCCACCGCAGAAGAAGCGGAAGACTGCGAATAAAGATAATCGTATTCACTGATAGCATTATTATTTCGACGGTGATGATCGATTATCGCAATTTTTTTTGCTGATTTAAAAAGTTTCTCATTTAATAATAATTTTTGATATTGACAGTCAACTATTATCAACAAAGTTTCGTTCGATATTTTATCAATGGCTATTTTGGGGCTGATAAAATAATCTAAAATATTAACATGTTCTTTTTGGATAACATTGTATATATTTTGTATTGTATCGTCAATCAAAGAATCATCAAAAATAATTTCTCCTCCCCGATTAAGGGCTTTAACCATTTTACATACGGCAAGACAAGCACCAAAGGCATCAGCATCCATATCTTTATGGGCCATAATATAAACATTTCGCGATTTTTTTATTAAATCTGTTAACATTTCGGCTTTAACTCTAACAAAAACCGGTGATCTTGTTTCTGTTGAAGTTGTTTTGGCTCCAAAATAATAAACTTGATCTTTTATAAGAACTACACCTTGATTACCGCCGCGATTCAGTGCTAAATCCAATTGTGTTTCCGCCAGCTCTACAAGTTGGGTAATTAACATATCTTGACACGCAATCCCGAAAGAAGCGGTTATCCGTAAATCTTCTTTTTGACAATAGCTCTGGACATCATCAAGGAGTTTAAATTTATCATCCATCAGTTCAGTTAACTGTTGAAAGGTCATTAGCATTAAATATTGGGATTCGCTAAATCCGCGTAAATAAATATTATGCTTATGACTCCATTCGCTTAATAAACCAATAATATTACTCATTTGCATTGCTTTTGCTTGAGGATCGAGGGCTGTTAAAGCAGTGTCGAGATTATCTAAATTTAAAACACCGGCGGCCAACATCGATTGCTCATGTTTTTTCTGTGTGTCTTTCAAATTGGTTTGATCGAATAAATATAAAATATTATGATCGGTAATTACATTACAAATATAATCACGGCCATATATGGTAATCTCGAATTCCGGTAAGGTTTTGACCTTTTCTAATAATTCCGGATTAATCAATTCAATTTTGCGTTCAACTAATGGACTCATAAATATTTCTTTTGCAAAAACATTAGCCCATTCAATAATTTTTTCTTCATTATAAATTATGATTCCAACCGGAAGATTAATAAAAGCATGCTCGCCGGCCTTTTTTACCCGATATGAAATCAAATTCCATAATTTTAAACGGTTCTCCAACCACCGCAATTTTTCCATGCTTTTATTAACTCTATTAATCATATATAAATAAGTTAACGCTGAGGATATAAAAAATATTGAAATATAACGAATAAAAATCGGAGTTTTTTCATTAATAAAAGAATAAACTAGAATAAAACTCGATATAATAAGTAAAATTATAACTATTTTTTGAAAGGGCAGTTTATTTTTCATGTTTAATCACCGCTTATTTTATAAATATTATAACACAGATAATGAGAAAATAAAATAATATCTGGAGAAAAATAGACAACATACAAATTATCATCATAAAAAAACCATAGTTGGCTATGGTTTTATCAATATAATTTTAAAATTGCATTTATCTGGCCGCTATAGGTTTTATAAGATTGAACTATGCATTGACTCCTGTTCGCTGAGGTATTATGATAAATGTAGGCATTACCGTATTCATCTTCGCCGATATACATCATAACATGACCCGAAGTAAATATTAAAGTGCCGGGACGTAAAGCGCTTATTAATTGATTTTCCGAAAGCCCGTTTACGGTTTGACCATATTGAGGAATCGCTCGTTGATTGGATGTATTACGCGGCATTTTAAACCCGAAACATGTATAAATGGCATTTTGAGTTGATGAACAATCACGACCTTCAATTATAATGTCGCCCCAGCTATAAGGAATACCCAGCATTTTAAAGGCTTGAAGAAAAACATTTTCCAAGGTATAAGGTAAATATCCATCACTTACGGTTTCATCTTTGGTAACTATACAATCATTTAGCACTAATTTGCCAGCGGCATCACGTAATGGCATAGTTACTATATATTCGGTGTCGGTTACCAATTTATAGGGTAAAGCCTGCCCCATTCGTACTTGTTGTCCGCCAATCATTAAAATGTTTGCGATAACAACAATAAAATGATCCGGTGCAAGATAGTTAACCATCATTTCACGACTACACAAACCGATTTTTTTTGCTTCTACCCAGCCATAATAATTCATTGTTTGAACAAAAAACCATTCTCCGTCTGCGGTTTCATGATATACGATTACACCTTCACCCACATTTAAACCGGTTTCTTGAAAACGATCTTGTTTCGAGGAATTGGCATAACAAAGCGTCGGAAAACTACGTACGGCCGTAAATTCAGTAATGATTCCATATCGGACAGCGACGGTCGATGCAATCATATCAATATTACGATTGTTTTTAATTGTGGTTTTTTCTGTTTCGGATATGGGTATACCCTTATCATAAATCGTATACTTTGTCATCAATTGGTCATATCCGTTTATTTTTTCTCTGATTTCAGTGCCCTGTACCGTTAAAGGGAAATCAAGTAAATTTACAACTTTGGTCGACAAATAACCATTAAAAACATTTTGATTATAAAGAGCGATTTCTGCTGGTGATAAAATTACAGTGTCGGCGTTATATTTAGGATTAAGGTTTTGAATCCAATACTCCGGATCGAATATAGTATATGGCTGCGGCGTAACGATTAATGCAATCGCAGCATAAACCTTATCATCGCCAATCAACGTAGCCGTAAGGGTCGTTTCACCCGGCTTTAAGGCGGTAATGATTGTGCCGGTAAGCATTGCGATCTGTTCATTGGCTATTGTAAATTCAATGTCCGATATATCGGATATCCCTTGAGTTACTAACGGTAAATCTGCTTTATCATTTACTGATAATTCCAAAACATCCGAAGTAAACGAGATAATCTTCTCTTCTTCAACAATTACCAGAATCTCAGAGTATATTGATTTATCAAATACATAATAGGCAGTAACCTTAACCTCACCGATATTAATAGCAGTAATAAAATCTTGTTCAAGGTTAATAATATCATCACGGGTAAAAATAAAGGAGATTTCATCGAATCCATTTAGATTACCATACTCAAGCGGCAACGGACAACTGGCATTCAATTTAACCGTTATCCTATCTTGAGTAAACCTAATATAAGGTTCAGCTTCAACATTAATCGTTAATACGCCATAGATACTAGGATCAGCAGAATAAAATAAGGTTAATGTAACTCTCCCCTCAAGTAATCCTATTACATTAAATCCATCAATGTCAATAATTCCAGCCCCATCAACAGCTATTTCAACCTCATCTTGATTGATACCTATAAGTTGAGGAAATAATATATAAGTTTCACCGACTTTAATCCTTACTTCCGTTTCCGAAAAATAAATTTTCCTATCACCGCTATTTTTAACACATCCGGAACAAAAGGCAAAAATTAAAAAAAACATAATAATAAATATTTTTATATTTTTTATCATTATTATTATCTCCTTTAGATCAATAAAGAACCATAGTTGTCTATGGTTCAATTTGTACTTTATTCTTTAACAAAAGGCAATAACGCCATATGCCGTGCTTTTTTTATTGCTACCGCTAATTGTCTTTGATATTTAGCTTTAGTGCCGGTAACCCGGCGAGGAAGAATTTTACCGCGGTCTGAAACAAACCGTCTTAACAACTCATAATCTTTCCAATCTATATGGTCTACTTTATTTTCAGTAAAATAACAGACTTTCTTCCTTCTACGATAACCTGACATATTCTAACCTCCTAAAATGGTAAATCATCATTTGAAACATTAAAATCGCTCTTAATGTCTTCAAATGGATTTTTCGTTTCGTTTTTATCTTTTTCTCTATCGTAATAATCATTTTCATATCGACGGTAATCATCCGGTATTTCATATTGACTAATATCACTATATCCGGAAGAAGTATCACTGCGAGCCGATTTGGGCTCTAGAAAATGAATATTATCCGATACAACCTCAGTAACATATCGGCGAATACCGTTGGCATCATCATAACTGCGAGATTGTAATTGACCGTCAACACCAACTAAACTGCCCTTTCTCATATAACGGGCTAAATTTTCGGCTTGATTACGCCAAGCGACACAATTAATGAAGTCGGTTTGTTTTTCTCCTTGCTTATTGGCATAAATCCGATTGATAGCAACCGTGAACATAACAAAGGGAATATCGTTATTTGTTCTTTTTAATTCAGGATCTTTAGTTAATCTTCCTACTAATATGACCTTGTTCATTAATTATTCACTGCTCCTTAACGAGAATATGGCGAAGAATCTCTTCTCTGATATTGCAAATCCGATCATATTCCAAAACGGCCTCAGACGTGGCTTCAACTTTAAAGGCAACGTAATAACCTTTTTTTAAGTCATCGATTTCATAAGCCATATCTCTCATTCCCCAAATATTAATTTCAGTTACTTTACTATTATGTTCTGAAAAAATCTTTTCAATATCAGCTATTAATGCTTTATAACCGTCTTCATCCAATGTTGGACGAACAATGAACATGCCTTCGTATTTTCTCATTTTATTACACCTCCTTATGGTCTAATGGCTTCATACGAAGCAAGGATTGGATTATTCTTGCTAACTATATTATTATACTATAAAATCAAATATAAGTAAAGAATTATTCGGGGGCAATTCTTAACTTTTTAAAACACTTTGATATCAACAACATTAAGGGGGCTATGAAATGGACCAGCAACAAAGTAATTAGTATTTCTTTAATCAATAAAGCATCATCGGCTTTCACTATTGTCGTTATTCCATTTAACTGCCAATAGCCTTTTCGATTAATCGAAAGGAGCGGCGGAACATATTCGTTGATATCATCTGTATCCGTGATTCTCTTGGCTTTTACAGAAGTTCTTATTCCGTTTATTGTCCAAAATCCTTCTTCATCAACCGCTAAATTAATATCATCACCCATTCCGGCAGGAATATCCGTTAGAATACCGTTAATAACAAAGTTCCCCTTTTCAATTGTAACGTTCGGGATTACGTATTCGTCTGGGTTAAGCGGTATTTTCTCCGCTTTTGCTGATGTTTCACGATCATTTATCCACCACAATCCACCCCTTACCGTTAATGTCAACTCATTCACGCTACTATGAATAATTGTGGAATGACCGTCGAGTGCCCAATGATTTTCGCTAATTGTAATTTCAGGAAGACGATATTCTTCAGAAATATAATATTTAACATTTGGTGCTTTAAAGGCTTTAACATTAGTTTTTTGATTATTTATATACCAGTATTTATCAACAATATTTAAGACAAGGTGATTTTGATCGAAAGCATTTATCGATGTTTTAATCCCATTTAGACACCAAAAATAATCGCTGCTAACCGTTATATTAGGAGTAAGATGCGTATCGGCAAACAAGTTTTCTATATTGGGTTTTTCAACAGCGCGAACCGGTGTTGTCTTCCCGTTTAATGTCCAATTTTTATTGTCGTTAACTTCTATAACAATATCTTTGGCAAGTTCGTCGATATTTTTATAATAACTTAACTCAAGTTTAGTAAATCTGGACGGTATCAAATTGAAGCCCATCAAAAAACAGCATATAATCATTGCAATGTAGATAATCTTTCTTACCCAGTTAAACGGATGTGAAACTTGGAATAAAACGAACATCATTACGGCTGTCGTTACCACGGTCGCAATTGTTGTAAAAACTACATTGTTGTCTCGTAACGATTCAAAACCAGGAGTAATGCGGAGCAAGCAAAGAATCAAATGCAAGATAACTACCGTTAATGCTCCGGGTAAAGTCGATTTGATAACATTAGACAAAAACTTGCCTTTTACAATCTCTCTGTTACGCTGTAAAGCAAGATAGACTGTCGGAATGCCGAGAACAAACCATTCTATCATATATAAATGCTTTGCGGTAAACGGATAGGTGATACTAATCGGCCCATTTTGCATACCGAAAATAATATACATTATCGTAAGAAGAATCGCAAATATTGTTTTAACAAGAAATAGTGTTGAAGTCTTTTGAATGTTATTAATAACTCTTCTTCCTTCGATTACAACTTGGGGCATACTTGAAAAATTAGAGTCAACCAAAACCAAATGTGAAGCATAACGAACCGCATCGCTTCCCGAAGCCATTGCAATACTGCAATCCGCTTCCTTTAAAGCTAATATATCATTAACCCCGTCACCGGTCATGGCAACGGTTTTTTTATGCTCTTTAAGCGTTTGAATAATTATTTTCTTCTGGTCGGGACTCACCCGGCCAAATACCGTATAATCAAAAACAAGTTCTCTTACTTCGTCATCAGTCATTCCGGCTAAACTTACATAACGCTCAGCCCCCTCAACTCCGACTCTCATTGCTATTTGAGAAACAGTTATTGGATTATCACCCGAAATGATTTTTATATCAACGCTGTTTTGCTTGAAAAAATCAATCGTATCCGCAGCGTCTTCACGAATATGATCTTGAAGAACAATTAAAGCCAAAGGCTTTATATTTCGGGGGAGATCCTCGCTTTTAACTTGAGTAGAAACGTGGCCTAAAATCAATACTCGGTTGCCTTCATTGGTAAATCTATCCACCTTATCAGAAACACTATCGTAATGTTGCTGTAAAACAAATTCAGGGGCACCTAAATAGAATGTGCCCTGTTCACCGAAGGCAACAGCACTATACTTGCGCTTTGATGAAAAGGGAATAATTTTTGTTGGTTCTAAAACATCATTCTTATCAAAAAATCTTATTAAAGCTTCCGACGTCGGATTTGAATCTTTAAAAGCGCTCATCATTGAACCGACAATCTCACGGATAGTATAATCAGTATAGTTTTTAAGTTCTATACAGTCAAAAACCCGCATTGTACCATCGGTAATCGTTCCTGTTTTATCTAAACATAAAACATTAGCACGAGCCAACATTTCAATACAATAAAGTTCCTGTACAAGGGTTTTTCGATTTGCTAATCTAATTACGCCATAAAAAAGTGAAACACTGGTAAGCAAAAATAATCCGGCCGGAATCATTGCCAATACTGAACTTCCTGCTCTTATTAAACCGTCGCGGCTTAAAAATGGTAAAAAATCCTTGGGCATGCCATTAGTCGTTGTAATATAAGTAAGTACTGCCAAAGGCAAGATAATAACCGATACAAATTTAATAATAATATTTAATGAGCGTAATAACTGAGATTTTGGCTTTTGATATACCTTGGCATCTTTGGCAAGTTTTTCAACATAATTATCTTTACCGATTTTATCAACACGGGCAACAGCAACACCGCTGACGACAAAACTCCCTGATAATAATTCATCACCGATATTCTTTAATACCGCATCGGATTCACCGGTAAGTAATGATTCATTGACTTCAATAAATCCTTCAATAACAATGCTGTCAGCACATATTTGTTTCCCCGGAGTGTAAAATACAATATCATCAAGCACAACTTCATCTACCGGTATTTCTATTTTTTCCTTATCTCTGATAACGGTAGTTGTCGGTGCCGACATTAACGATAATTTATCAACTAATAATTTCGCTTTAATTTCTTGATAAATACCGATTAAAAAATTGGGTATGATCGTTGCCAAGAAAAATAAGTTCTCATAACTTTTCAAAATTAAAAATATTATCGTAATTGAAAGATAAAGCATATTAAAAAATGTAAAGGTATTGGATAAAATAATATCTAAAATCGATTTACCATGCCCGTTAGTTACGCGATTAACCAGATTAGCTTCAATTCTTTCAGCGACTATATCCGAAGATAAACCTTCCAAAATCGGAGTGTTATAATATCGCTTAACTTTTTTTTCTTCTTTTTCTTTCGGTAACGGGGCATCAATGATCTCAAGAGGGGTTTCCTCTTTTGCCTCTTGTACTAATTTAATCGTTTCCTTTTGCTTTAGAGCATCAAGAACGGATATGTCTTTTTTTGTTTTATTCTTATTATCTGTTTTCTTTACCTTTTTGGGACTATTGTTATTCTCACTTGCTAAATCGACCTCATTAACATCAATATCTAATAAATCCGTATTTTGATTAATGGTTTTGCTGTCCATATCTTTCACCGCTCTTCACAACACTTTAATTATTCAGTATAATTTTAACATAAAGCTGAAGTTTCTTCAAGAAAAATTGAAATATTCATTTAATTATGTTTTGATAAAAATATTTTCTGATACTTTCGTATCCTGAAAATATTAGCCGATTTTTATCGGCTAACCCTCTACGATAATCAGTGGCCTTAATTTTAAATGTGTCAATATCGATAATTTCATAATTACTGTAATCAAGTTCCTTTTCTATTTTAAAGACCTTTTTCCTATACATTTTAACGGCTTTAGCCCGATCGATTAATTTATCATTAACCCGAAAGCCCAAGGTCGGAATATTGCTTTCGCTAAATAAATCAACGGGAAAATTACTAACCAAACCGCCATCAAGAAATCGGTACTTATTTATACGATAATATCGATAAAAAATAGGGATGCTTGCTGACATCGCAGCCGCTTTTGCAATCGAGAAAACGTCAGGATTAACACCGAATTGTCCTAAGTCATCAGGAATAATCACTTTCTTTTTTGTAATCCATTCAGCAGCAATCATTTTCAACAAATATGTCTGACCAAATTTAACATCTAAAAAAGTCGTCTTGTTTTTTGCTTCCATTAACGATTGCATATAATCTTCAAAATCTTGAAGTGAATAAATCCCTATTCCTTTTACTGAATCTAAAATACCACGTACTCTGCCCGCTTTGCCAAAATATTTAAGCATGGAAAAATCAAAATTACTAATCAGTCTTTCGAGTTCGCCGGAATTATAACCGACAGCAATCAATGAAGCAATAATTGCGCCGACACTGGTACCGCCGATTTGAAATATTTGAATCCCTCTCTCTTCCAAAAATTTCAAGACGCCGATATAGGCTATTCCTTTAATTCCTCCGCCTTCAAAAACAACATTGATTTTCATTTACATAACACTCCCTACGTCTTCATTATATGACGAAATAAGGAAAAACTGCAAGAAAATAATTTTCTCACAGTCCACCGTTACAACTTTTCTCGACATTTATCCGTTCTTCTTTACCCAATAAAAATTCGACAATCGCATAAGCGAATTGCGGAGTATAGCCCATTGCTCGAGCCGTAATAAATTTGCCGCTTATAATTACACCCTTTTTGCGATTGTATTTTCCTTCGGTAATTCCAACATCACATCCGGGAAAACAGGTAAAACTTTGGTCTTTAAAATGACCGCGTTTTCCAAGAAGGGCGGGAGCTGCACAAATTGCCGCTATCAATTTCTCAGTCAAAACAAATTTGTCGATTAAACTTAAAACCCTTTTACTGTGATCTAACACTTCTCTTACTGCTCTGCCACCGGGAATCACTAAAAAATCATAATGTTGCTCGTTAATTTCTTTAAGCGTTGTTTCCGCTTTTACATACAATCCCGCTTGGGACTTGACAAGTAAATCATCACCGACCGCAACCACTGCCAATGATATTTTAGCGCGACGCAAAATATTAATAGTAGTTATCGCTTCGGTATCCTCAAAACCATTAGCGAGTAAAATCAGACCTTTCATATTCTCTCCTTTTTATATATTGTCCATACAACAGTTTTACTATATGTGTAAAAATCTCTTTACGTTTTACCATGGAAGCCGTAAAATAACCAATTGCGCCTTCTTTTTGTTTAATATCGTTTGTACAAAGATATCTATCCATAATTTCGGCCAATTCTTTTTTTTCTTCAAAAAGACTCTGTTTTATAAAATCCGGTAAGGGTATTCTTGTCCCCCCGGCATAATAAGGAATATCGTCTTCATCAAACAATACGCCCCAGTTCACTAAAAATAAAATATCACCGTGCATCTGAACGCCGGCTTCTAAGCCCAGACGCAATCCGTCCTTAGGTAAGGCTTGAGCCCGGTTAAAAGCTCCGGCAATCGTAGCCTTATCGGAAAGCGGTTGTTTGCCGACCCCACTTTCAACGGACATTCCGATAACTTCATAATCCTTCAATATTTCCTTTGATGCCGCGAGCTTTACTTTATTAAGTGAACCCAAATAGCATCTACGCATTTTTCAGTTCCTCTAATTTTTGCCGATCAAAATCTTTGATAATTGCCAAAAGCATTTTTCGTACCGCTTCAACATCATCGATATGAATCATAGAAGCTGAAGAATGAATATAACGCCCGGGAAGTCCGATTGTGGTCGCCAAAACGCCGTTACCGGCATACTGAGCGGCTCCCGCATCGGTTCCTCCCATTGATAAAAATTGCTGAAAAGGGATATTATTGCGAAATGCTAAATTTTCAAAATATTGTTTAATTAACGGATTCATAAGTGTCCGCGGATCATAAAAGCGAATTAAAAAGCCGCCGCCTAACTTCCCGTAAGCCCGAGGATGATTTTTATCTAGAAAATCGCCGACCGGAGAAACATCAACAGCAATGAATAAATCCGGTTTAACCGTTTGTGTTGCAGTATAAGCCCCCCGGAGACCAACTTCTTCCTGAACGGTTGCTCCGGCTATAACCGTATTAGGGTGGCTTATTTGACTTACTTCTTTGAGTATTTCAACGGCCATACCACAACCAAAACGATTATCCCAAGCCTTTGAAACAATTTTTTTACCATCTTCAGTTATATAATAATTGTTTTCAAATGTTATCATTTGACCAATTTCAATTCCCATCTGTTGGGCATGCTCACGCGAATCGGCGCCGATATCCAGTAAAAGATTATCAAAGGAAAAATCGGGCGATTTATCGTCTCCTCGGGTAATATGAGGCGGAATAGCTCCTACGACGCCTTTGATTTTTTTATTGTTTCTAATTGTTACTGCAACATTTTGCGATACCATAATCTCTGGATTTATGCCGCCAATAGCAATCATTTTAATAAAGCCCTTTTCCGTAATCGCAGATACCATGGCACCGACTTCGTCCATATGACCGGCAATCATAATTATCGGTTGCTCTGCACCCAAAGCAACACCAAAAACACTGCCTAATTTGTCTTTAATAATACGGTCGGATGATTTTTCAATTTCTCGATATAAATAATTTCTAACACTGGTTTCATGACCGGAAATTCCATCCAGATTAACAAGATCTTCATAAATTTTCATTCTTTTTCTAACCTTCATTTTTTCACCTTTAAGTAATAAATTTTTTGCTCGTTTTCAAGAAATTTTTCTTCATATTCGGTTGTAATAATATTCTCCCGATCACTTCCGTGTAAATCGAGACTAACATCAGTAAAATGGAATCCATAATTATTAAACTGTATTAAACTGTATTCGAAAAAGCAGGGATTGTCAGTTTTAAGTTCAATTTCGCCGTTATCACATAAAATACAGCGATAAATATCCATATAATCCTTACTGGTCAAACGTCTTTTTTCATGTCGGGCCTTCGGCCAAGGGTCGCTAAAATTCAAATATATTTTTTTTACCTCGCCGGCGGCAAAGATTTTGTCTAAATCCTGAGCATTACAATTGATCATTTTAAGATTACCAATATCCTTATCCGCGATTTTTCTTACCGCTCTTAAGGTAATGCTTTCATAAACCTCGCACCCAACAAAATTAACCCCTTGATTTCTGGCGGCTTGTTCTATAATGAATTTACCCTTTCCCATTCCGATTTCTAAATATAAGGGATAATCATTGTTGAAAAAGGTAAGCCACCGTCCATAATGCTGAGCCGGATCAAAAACAACATATTGTGGGTATTGTTGTAACTTAATCTCGGCATCTTTAATTTTACGCAGTCTCATTAAACACATCCTAATTTTGATATTGCTTCGGTGTAAATTGCCGTTGCCGTTAATAGATCATCTATTGCTATATATTCGTTTGCCCGATGCGCCACCTCTTCCCTTCCCGGAAAGGCAATACCAAAGGCAATGCCTTTTTGTAAAGCGCGGGCATAAGTGCCGCCGCCGATTGTCTGTAACGGCGTTTGGGTATCATCGGTATATTTAATATAAGCCTGATGCAGTTTCATAATATCAGAATCATCTTTATTTACATAATGAACCGGCTTGTCCGCGGTTATATTAAAGCAAAGTTGATAATTTGCTGCCGTTGCCCGAAATCTCTTAAGGAATTGGTCTTTATCCCAACGGATTGGATAACGAAAATCAAGACAGGCCTTTCCTTTATTTTCGTTAATTTCAAGTATACCGAGATTGCATGTTAAATCATTCATTTCCGGATCAGAATAGGCTAAACCGGCATTTTTAAGCCGCGAATCGCTTAGAATGTCATTGACGAATCGAATTAAATTATTATCGGTATGCCCAACCAAAAACTGTGACATTTTAACAGCAGCATTTATACCGTTGTCTGGCTCCATCGCATGAGCGCTTTTACCCTTTAAAAAGAAGGTATTATTATCAATATAACCGGATATTTTATTATTGGCAAGATAATCTAAATATTCTTTTTTTATTGAACAGTCAACATCAGCTATTGCTTGGGCCGGAACAACATTATAACGACTGCCGCTTTTGACTCTTAGCAAAGACTGACAGTTATCAACTAATTCAATATGAAGTATCCCTTTCTCCCCATAAATCAATGGAAAATCAGCATCCGGCGAAAAGCCAAAACCTGGCATTGAACAAACTTGAAAGTATCTGGTTATTCCGCGCCATTTACTCTCTTCATCTGTACCGATTATTAAACGGATTTTCTTTTTTGGCATAATATTTAAATCTTTAAGAATCCTTAAAGCATATAAACTGCAAATAGTCGGTCCCTTATCATCAACTGTACCCCGACCGTAAATTTTACCGTTAACAAACGTTCCGGCAAACGGCGGATAATCCCATTCCCCTTCAGCCGGAACAACATCAACATGACATAAGATTCCGATGATGTCTTCGCCTTCACCATATTCAATATGTCCGGCCACATTATCAATATTCATCGTTTTAAAACCATAACGTTCACCTAAAGCTAAAACATAATCCAAACTTTTGCGAATTCCTTCGCCAAAAGGTGCATCTTTAGAATCAGGATTCTCTTCTAGGGTACTTTCGATAGCCAAAAGCCCATTCAAGTCATTAATCAATTCTGTTTCGTATTTTTTTGCTAACTGTAAAAATTTCACATAATCACCTTTTTAATATTATTATGTATAGTATACCATTATATGGGGAAAATTAATATAGCAAAAATCAAAAAAGGAGAAAAATAATGAATATTGACATCAGACAAGCTGTAAAAAATAATCTCAACAACTCTTCTTTTGATGATATCAAAAGCACAATTGTTGATGCCATGAATATTAAAGAAGAAAAAGTTCTTCCCGGTTTAGGCGCATTATTTGAAATTTACTGGAAAAATATCGGAGAAGAAGAAAAAAACAAAATTGTAACAACAATTACCGAGAAGATAAGTTAATAAAAAAGGCTAGTGGGCTAGCTTTTTTTATTAGTAATTTGAATAAAAGTATTAACTATATTCTCAACGGTAAATCCATATGCACTTATCGCTTGTCCACCGGGGGCACTTAACCCAAATTTATTAATATTAATCAATTTTCCTTCAGGTCCAATATATCGATACAGATGAGCGCCCTCACTCATCTCAATCGCTACTCTAACTTTTATTTTTAACGGTAAGACCTTATTTTTATAATCTTCGTTTTGTTTTTCAAAAAGTTCAAGACTCGGCATACTTACAACCCTAACATCATAATCTTTTTTAAATAAAACACTTTTTGCCTGAAGGGCAAGATGCAATTCCGATCCCGACGCTATTAATATTCCGTCTATTTTGTTTTTTTCATACGCTAAAACATAGGCCCCCTTATTTAAAGCGGCGGCCGCTTTTAAATTAGTAATATTGGGAATATTTTGCCTTGTTAGCACCATCGCTGTTGGTGTGCTTTTGGTTTCGATTGCGGTTTTTACTGCATAAAGTGTCTCATAACCGTCTGCCGGACGGATTGTTATTAAGTTAGGTATACTTCTTAACATTGTAAGCTGTTCGATAGGTTGATGTGTGGGTCCGTCCTCACCGACAGCAATGGAATCATGAGTAAAAACATAAATAACCGGGAGGCCCATTAATGCTCCCATTCTGATTGCCGGTTTCATATAATCAGAAAAGACAAAAAACGTACTGCAAACCGGACGCAAACTGTGAAGAGCCAGTCCGTTTGCAATTGCCGCCATCGCATGTTCGCGAACACCAAAATATATATTTCGGCCCAAGCGATTCTCAACACAAAAATCTCCGTCTACTCCTTTTACTTTTGTAGAAGAAGAAAGGTCAGCTGAACCCCCGAATAAGCCGTAATGTATCTTACCGATAGCATTAATCAGGGTGCCGCCATATTCTCTCGTTGCCTTACTCGCTTCCGCAACAAGCGAAATTAGACTTTGAAAATCAATTTCATATTCATCTTTGATCGTCTTTTCAAATAACATAAATTCTTCAGGATATTCTTTTTGGTAAACGGCTCTTGTCTGATGCCATTTTTGATAATTCGCCTGATTCCTTTCATTTATCAAGCGATGATAATAATCATATATTTCTCCCGAAACCTCAAAACTATCACCGCCAAGGGCCTTTCTCATCTTCAGAACATCTTCATGTGGTAGCGGGCTACCATGAGCCTTATGTGAAGCCGCCATACTTGACCCATATCCGATAACGGTCTTTACTTCGATTATCGTCGGTTTATCACTCATTTTAGATTGTAAAATCGCATTTTCAATTGTATTAACATCTTCTCCGTCCGATACATAAAGATAATTCCAACCCATGGCTTGATATTTACCAGCGACATTCTCCGTATTGACATCTTTAACAGTACCATCAAGTTGAATATCATTTGAATCATAAAGAACTATTAATCGGGAAAGACGTAAATGACCGGCAAGACTCATCGCTTCTTGGGTAACGCCTTCCTGTAAGTCGCCATCGCCGCATAAAACAAAAGTATAATGATCGACCAAAGGAAGCAGGGGTTTATTAAACCGTTTCCGTAAATATTCTTCCGCCATTGCCATTCCAACCCCAATGGGAATACCTTGCCCAAGAGGGCCACTGGTGGTATCGACACCGGGAGTTATACGATATTCAGGGTGTCCTGGCGTAATGCTTTCATATTGACGAAATTTTTTTAAATCGGAAATCATAATTCCGAATCCCGTTAAATGTAATATCGAATATAAAAGTGCCGAACCATGACCAGCTGCCAAAACAAAACGATCACGATTTATCCAATTATCATTGCCGGGGAAAATGTTCATTACTTTTGCATAAAGTGTATATATAATCGGAGCAGCTCCTAAAGCGATTCCGGGATGACCTGATTGGGCTTTGTCAATCTGTTCTACCGCTAATACCCGTAATGTCGCAATTGCTTTTTTTTCCACTATTATTTCGTTTCCTTATTCAATAATTTATAAATATATGAGGCCCGATCACCAAAACTACATTTTACAATATCATTGACTAATAAAACGCCTTTGGCCCCCGTTTCCTTTAATTCTTCAACCAGTACCTTATCAATTTCCTTAACCTGAACACTTATTCGGCTTAATTCTCCTGTGACATTAACAATATTGTCTTCTCCACCATACAAACGGTAAAACAACTCTTTTTGCGTATTATCCGTGCTCTCTTTAATCTCCTTATTGCGAGCAAGGGTTTGCTGTCTTCTTTTGTTTATGGTCATGATAAGCGCATAAAGCATTAAAACCATAATCGGTAAAACGCAAATTGCCAATATTATAATTGTCCACGTATGGGCTGTTAATAAAAACATCATATTAATTACTCCTTTACTTTACTTATTTATTAAAATTATAACATTTTTTATTGATTTTGTTAATACATTTACAAATTCTTTTGTTTGTGATATAATTGTTGTACGTTTTTCGAGGTAAATGAGGTGAATTATGAAAATTATTGAATTCTTAAAATATATAGCGCTGGGGCTCGTTCAGGGCATTACTGAGCCCTTGCCAATCTCATCAAGCGGTCATATGATTATTCTTAACTCTGTTTTTGGAAAAATCTTAACCGCTAACGATATGAATAATTTCCAAATCATTACTAATTTTGCTTCATTATTGGCAATTATTTTTTATTACCGGCGTTTAATCGGACAAATCGGTGCCGGAAGTTGGTACTACATAACTAAAAAGAAAGCAGAAAACAAAAAGGATTTTTTATACTTATTATATATTGTCATTGCTACCATACCGGCAGGAATTGCCGGCGTTACTATTAAATTACTCGAACTTGATGTTTATTACACTAATATAGTATGTGTCGGCATTTGTCTCTTTATTACCGGTAACTTGCTTTTATTTTCTCATCGGATGGCCCCCCTAGCTGAAAGAGAAGAAATAACATTAAAGGATAGTTTATTAATGGGAGGAGCTCAAGTTATTGGCTTATTGCCGGGAATCAGCCGTTCGGGGGTTACCACTTCATTTGCTGTAGGTAACAAAGTCAAACTCGACAAGGCTTTTCGTTTTTCTTTTATGATGTATATTCCAGCCAGTATCGGGGCAGCAATCATCGGTATGTATGACCTGATAAAACAAAAAAATATAAGTGATTCCGTCTTTGTTTTTGGATATATCGGGGCTTTTATTGCCAGTTTAATCGGAACTTACTTAGCGCTTTCTCTTTTCTTTAAACTACTTAAAAATAAAAATCTTAAATATTTCGGATATTATTGTATTATTGTTTCTATAATCGTTATATTCTTAATTGCTCTCGGTATATTTTAAAAACCGGAATTAAAATTCCGGTTTTTTTATACACCCTCGCTTTGATTTCATTTTAATATAATAAATGACATCCAACCATACAATTTTTATTTATCTTTCATATCTTATATTGAAAGTGAGGTGAATAAATGACTCGAGAAAGATGTTCATCCTTCCCCACATGCCGTAATTGTATCCATGATACTGTTTTAAAAATCGACCAACTGCAAAAAGAAGCTATCCTCGAAGATGAATGCGAAGGTTGTGAAAGTCCGTTAACAAGAAAACTATTTAATACCAGACCAATTAGTTTTTATTTGTGCAACGGATCGGCTTTTACGGTCGAAATCCCAGAAACAACCGAGACTTCAAGCGTATTTCGAATCGAGGAATTAAGGGGCGATTGTGTAACTCTTAGAATCCTAAAACAATGCGGTCCAAAATTGATTTGTACACATCATACTGTGATTCTTAATCTTTGCTGTGTATGTGGACTTCAATGTTTCCAGCCGATTTGCTGCGAAGAATGTAAAAAAAGATGTAAATTTTATTAAAACCTGATAATTACAATATCGGTGATATTGTTTAAATAAATTTCTTCAATATTTTCTTCACTTGTTTTTATAAAAAGTTTACAATCATTTTTTTTAAAGGGAATGCCGATAATTTCTTTTTCCTCACAGATAATATTACAAAGAACAGGACGATTTTTTTGGTACATTTCAATAATATTATTTAGTTTTCTTTCTTCCAGAAAACCAAGTTTTGATTTTGTCTTAATATTTTGAACTTTTTGCGTCCTGCTATCAAATATTTTTTGATGAGGTACTTCTTTAACATGTGTGCTAACCGTATTAATAAACAATAACGGGCCATTATCTTTTAACATAAACATCACCCTTATCATTATATGATGAGGGTGATGTTTTCATTCTATTTATTATTTTTGTAGTAAATGATCGACAAACCCTCAAGAATCAAATTTTCGTCATGTATAACTTTTTCTTCAAGGAAGGGGGCAATAAGTTTGGACTCACCGCCAGTAATAATAACTTTAATCTTATCGTTATTCATTTCTTTTTTTATTTTTCTAATGATTCCGTCTATCATCGAAGCTGTTCCATAAATCATTGCACTTTGAATTGAAGTGACAGTATCTTTACCAATTATACTGGGGGGGACATCAATTTTAACGCCTTCAAGTTTTGATGCTTTTGAAACAAGGTTTGAAAAAGAAGTAGCAATCCCGGGAGCAATAATACCCCCGAGTAATTCTTTGTCTTGATTCAAATAAAAAAATTTAATTGCTGTCCCCATATCAATAACAAGTAAAGGAGCCCCATATTTACAATATCCGCCAACAATACCAACCAAAATATCGGCTCCCAACTGTTTAGGGTTGTCAATTTTGATTTTAATTCCGGTTTTAATACCGGGGCCAACAAAAAGCGGGGTTTTATTAAAGTACTTCTCAATCATTGTTTCAAACACATAATCAAGTTCCGGAACGACGCTTGAAACGATTACTCCGGAGACTTTTTGATAATCATATCCATAAAATCGAAATATTTCCAATAACTTTACGCCAAATTC
>JALOBF010000097.1 GCA_023228385.1 Bacilli bacterium | reverse complement strand
CATAAATTCCCGATAATCTTCCATTCTAAGATAAATATTGGGATTGCCGGTGTCAACAATACCGACAATTTTACCGTTAACATTTGACCGGTACCAATTAAGATTATTAAATTGTTTTAAATAGCGGGCCCCGATTTGCATAAAGGCCGGGTCTTTAAGCATTATATCAATTAAATACTTATCAATAACGGCTTCATATCGGTTCTCAGGCAGCCGGCCTTCAATCAGCATCGCGGATAAGTTGTAAACATCAACCGGTAAAATCGAATGGGAAGGAAAAGCCGATAAATCTCTATCCTGATATTGAAAAAAATATTTGAATTCAAATTGAGGCAAACTAACCCGATTCGCCGGACCCAAAATATAATCAACCTGAAGTTCTTCTTTTAAACGATAATAATCCTCAACCGTAAATTCCTCCGTTCCCTTAACCTCAACCAGGTTACGGTTATCATAAAGAAAATCACGTTCTTCAACCCGAATCGAAGAAAACAAAGTAATAAAAGCATAAACAACCATTACCGCCGCAAACACAAGAATTGTTAACAAAAATTTCTGACCCCGACGCATTTTGCCCAGTTCGCGCCAGGCCATCTTGAGTGTATCCTTATATTTAATAGCTGATCCGGTGGCTCGTATTTCAGGGTCAAGCGGCGGCAGACTATAGTCAAATGTCCGCCAATTCTCCTGTTTTAAAACCGGGCGCGGGGTATCGATTACTTTCACTTCGCTTCGAGAATCAATTATTTTAATTTCAATTTGCTCGGTTTCACTGTATAAATAATAACTGCCGTTTTGATAAATCAAATTCAATTTAAGCGGTACCGGCCGATCCTGATAAAAATACTTAATTGACAGATCTTCATTGATTATTTCTTTTTGCTTATATTCCGGCAAATAAATATTGCGGTCGTCCCGAGTGCTTAATTCTCCGGCTTCGCCGCGGTTTTCATGACTGCTGATAATTGCACCGTCCACAAGTTCAACAATAATATCACCGTAAAACTCGGCTAAACGACGCTCATGGGTTACCAAAACAACCAAACATTCGGCGGATATTTTTTTAATGATATTCATAATCTGGGTTTTGTTTTTCTCATCAAGATTACCGGTCGGTTCATCGGCAACAACCACATTCGGGCTTTTCACCAAAGCGCGGGCAATCGCAACCCGCTGCTGTTGACCGCCGGAAAGCTGATGCGGTTTCCGCTTTCGATATTTATACATCCCGACCGCGGTAAGAGCATATTCAATCCGTTTATCGATTTCTTCCGGGGAAACGTTAATAATTTTTAAGACAAATTCAAGATTTTGATAAACCGTAAGATCGGGAAGCAAATAATAATTTTGAAAAATATAACCGAAATGGCGGTTGCGAATCGTATCCCATCGTTCGGCCTTATAAGCGGGAATGGTTTTTCCTTTAATCTCTATTTCTCCTTGCGTCGGTTTATCAAGACCGCCGATAATATTTAATAATGTCGTTTTACCACAACCGGAAGGGCCCAACAGGCAGACCAATCCGACCGCCGGAAAATCAAAATTAACATTATTTACAGCATGAATCTCATTGCTTTTCGATTTATTAAAATACTTATGAAGATTTCTGACTTTAATCATTTTACTCTCCCCCTTTAAGATCATCAAACAAATTCCGCTTGGCAATATATTTATTAAAGCGATATGATATTAACAATATCAATATTAGATTAATCACAAAAACAGTAAAATAATGACGGAAACGCATTTTGGAAAAAATCATTCCAAATTCCGGTACAGATTTAATAATCAGAATAATTATAAGACTGAATACCAGATAAGATATAATCAACGAAATCAACAGTTCGAGTCGAATAATAAAATTGACCGACTTTTGTGATAAACCCAGTGTCCTTAGAATGGCATAATCACGCTTTTTACTTAATAGAATGGCACGCAATATCACATAAGATAATAAATATATTACCAATAAATTGATAAAAACACCAATAAAACCAAAGATTGTTAACGGAAGTGCCATTAGGCGGTCAAAATCATAAGGATTAGAAAGAGCGGGACACATCGCATAATAACCGAGACGATAAAGCTTATCCATTACCGCTTCGGCTGAATCGCTATTTTTTAAATTAACCGTATATTGATAGTCTTCCTTAACTTTCAATGCTTCAAGAAAATCCGCGCTGACAAAAATAGTATTATAATTATATTTCGCATCTATTTGTCCGAGATCGGTAAACAGCATTTTTTGCCCTTCAATATATAAATCAAAATCATCGTAAAAACTTTGTACTCGATATGTCTCATTACCGGTTAAGCCCGGATGGGCCTGTAACGAGAAATAATTTATTTTAACGCTCAAATCCTCTTTTACAAATTCCACTTGATAGGCAGCATAAGATATTTTTATAAGATTATGCAGTTCAAATAAGTCATCATCATTAATCACAAATTCATCATTTTCTTTATCGGAAAGATAAACACCGACCACGGTAAAATTGGTCGATACATCGTTGTGATGAAAAGAGTAGTTAACGGCTATTTCTTTATTAAGGAAAAAAGAAAGAGAAGCCGCTTCTTCCGAATTGAAATATTTTGAAATTAAAATTTCACCGGATTTATTGGGCATGCGTCCATATAGTTTTTCTCCTTTAAACTCATCAACCAAATTTAAAAAACCATATGCACTGTAGTAATTACCTTTTACAGAAAAATCGGTATAAAAGGAAACATCGAGGGCTAAATCTTCAATAATTACCCGATCCACTTCTTTTAATTTTTCGATTTTTGTTTTATCGTCTTCGGTTAACGGGGCTTGATCCTGACGAACCACAATTAAACGTTCCGGATAGGCATTCATATAACTTATATAATAATGATCAGTATAACTAATGCTAAATATATAACCGCCGTATGAAGTAAATGAAAAAAAGACCATCGCGATAATAACCAAAAGTAAAAATATCGTTTTTTTTGGCTGACCGAAAATCCCCAAAAACGAGATTGTCAAGGCCTGTTCCGGAGCCGAGATCCGCGGTGTTTTCTGTTCTGCCGCCCTTAAACCATATGTTTTTTTATAAGTTACGTCTTCCACAACCTCGCCGTCAAAAAGACGGATTTTACGGGTAACATAAGGGGCAACCGCTTCAAAATTATGGGTTACGATTAATACCAAGCGATCGGATGATATCTCATGAAGCAGTTGAATAATTTCTTCACCGCTTTTTTTATCGAGATTTCCGGTTGGTTCGTCGGCAACGATTATCGATGTTTCCTTAGCGAGGGCGCGGGCAATCGCCAAACGCTGCTTCTGACCGCCGGATAGTTTTGCCGCCCGGTGATGGATATGGCTCTCAAGACCGACCCGTTTAATAATATCCCGGGCGCGGCGCCGCCGGGTTTTACGATCAAGCCCCTGGACGACAAGTGCCACTTCAATATTTTTTAAAACTGTAAAACTGTCTATTAAATTATAATTCTGAAAAACAAATCCGATTTTATCGCGGCGGTATTCTTCCCAATCCTTACTGTCATAATGAGAAGTTTCCCGTTCTGCAATAAACATCTCCCCGTCTTCATAACTGTCAACCCCGCTGATGACATTTAAAAGGGTTGTTTTTCCGCTTCCGCTCTCGCCGGTAATGGCAACAAATTCCCCAATTTCAAATTCTAGATTAATATTTCTCAAACCGAGAGTAACAATACCCTCGTTATGATAATATTTTGCAATGTTTTCTAATTTTATCATCCAATCCCTCTTTTCTTATAAAAATTAAATATCCATAATCGGCCGATATTTATTCAACATTATTTTACCATTATCTACAAGCAATGTAAATAAAAAAAAAAATCCATGCGCAGACGGATTTTGACTTCTTGAATCGCCACAGCAAAGGAAGGTACTAAATAAAGACTAGCGGGTTTTTTCATTATAAAACGAAAAAACTTGATCGTTTGTAAAGATGCCTTCGCCTCCTAAAAATAAATTTATCATTTCTTATTCTATTATATACTGATTCGGTATGAATGAATGGGGAAGCAAACTATAATAATTATATTTTGTATCGGGTTATGCGCTTTTGGTTAAATAATGTAAAAACAGGGTTTCTTTATGATGTTTGAAAAATTCAATCATAACTAACCCTGTTATTAATTAAGAAGATATTTTAATTGGGTTATTCCGAAAACAAATATTCCGGAATAACCTAAATAAACCGAATCATTATTATAAATATCAATATCATTTACGGTTTAAAATAATATTAATCAAACGGTTTAACGGATTATTGCAATAAAAATAACGGCCTAAAGCAAAACCCGTTTTGTTAAGTTGCATATCCCGAAACAAAAAGCGATTCACCGCCGGGATTAATGAAGCAAAGAACGACAGCAAAAGCATCAGCACAGAAATTAATATTACCGCTTTTCCCAAGGAAAACAAAGCACCGCCCCAACGGTTTATAACACCAAAAAAACTAAAAGACAAAATATCATTAATTATACTTGCTATCATTCGGATAATTAATAAAAAAACAAAGAACAAAAATATAAAACCGCTAATTAACAGCAATATCCCGCTAACGGGAGATGCCAATGCTTCGCCAAGCGATAATCCCGGGGTCAAATTATTAATATCAATCCGCCGGACAACCATATCGCCGATAAAACGCGGCAAACCCAATACTCCTAAAGCATGGCTGATTTGACTTTCGGGATTAGCGTAATCAAATGGGATATTAAAAACAGCGTCCCACCCGGCAAAAAAACCCGTCACTTTTTGATTAATAAGCGAAAAGATCGCCGAACTCTCGAGAAACCGGGTAAACGGTTTAATTAAAAGAAAACTTAATAACAAGGCCAAAAGCCAATTGGCAAAAGATAATATTTGTTTCGACAAGCCAATTTCAAAACCGGTTACAAGATAATAGGCAAAAATAACAATAATACAAAAATCAATGATTCCCATCAATTTCACTCCGCAATTACAGATTTCTTTATTAGGTTTATCCTCTATCGTAAATTTATCACGATAACGAAATGAAATTAATGGAAATCAACAATTATGTAAAAATATTATCAAAGGAAAATGAGCCTTTAAGCATCTCTATCAACGGATTATGTTCATAAAAAAACTTCCCAATGCCGAAGCCGCCGGCTTCAAGCCGCAAATCTTTAATCAAAAACTCATTAAGTGCCGGAATAAGGCCGCTGACGGCCGATGCTAAAAGCATCAAAATACTGACGATAATTACCGCCTTTACAAACCCTAAAACCCCACCCAAGATGCGGTTAACGCCGCCCAAGACTCCTTTTTGAAAGAGTTTGCTTACCAAAAAGATAATAATTTTAAATATAACCAAAAAAAACACAATAATAATAACGGCGGCGATAATGGTAATGATAATATTACTGAAAGCGGGAGCCAGCACCTCAGCTAAAGTCAAACCTTCCGGCGCTCCTTCAAGTTTAATGCCGCCGGATATAAGGGAAGCAATAAAGCGGGGAAGGCCAAGTTCACTGATCGCGGCGGTAAGCTGTTCTTTATAACCGACATAGTCAAACGGTTGACTGAAAGTTTCACCTTTGGCCGCAATCCAATTTACCACCTTGACATTTACATTGGTATATAGGGAAGTCTTCATCAAAACTCCCGCAAACGGTTTTGTCAATAAATACGGTGCCACCAATGACAATACCCAATTGGCGGTCGACAGTATTCCCTTGACAAACCCTTTAATAAAACCCAAAAGCATAAAAAATAAAATTAAAATAAGAATAATCCAGTCAATTTTTCCCATAACTACTCCTTTTTGTGACTAATAAAAATAAAATAACGTACTAAATATTTATTAACAAGACTAGGTTTTTCCTGATAACGGCTGTTAACGATTAAAAGATAAATTATAAAAAAAGCCAGAACGTAAAATGCAATACCGAGAATAATAA
>JALOBF010000095.1 GCA_023228385.1 Bacilli bacterium | reverse complement strand
AACCAAGTCATGATAAAAGCGTTCCGTCTTCCCAGCATGAGTCATTTAAAACAAAGATATGACAGAGTTATTAATATTTTAGATACATCCGAACTGCATAAAGCAACAATCGGTGCGGCAGAAACTTATATTATCGATGCCAATTGTTTATTGCGAAAAGCCGGTTTAGTATTAAAAGATAATCCCTTTTACTTTGTAGATGAAATAAAGCAAGAAAAATAAGTAAAGGTATTGTGTTTTACTCATAATGTCTATAATATTTAAAAAGTATGGCCTGAAATGTTGTCTTTTTCTTATCATTAATAATATCTGGATGTGAGCTAAGATGTATAAATTTATGCTGAAATTTGTAAAAGAAAAACTGGAACTTACCGGCGGCGAAGAATGGAATTTTGGAAAATTTCCGTTTCGAAAACGTTCCGAACATATATGGCGTGTTTTTTTATGGGCAAAAAGGTTAATAGCGGAAATAAATCAAATAAATAAAGAAGCCGTCCTTGTCGCCGCAATCTTTCACGACGTTGGATACGGTATTGACGGTGATAATGACAATCATGCTGAGAATAGTGCCCAGATCTGTCATGACTATTTGATAGAAAATGGATTCGGGGTTGAATTTGTTGATTTTGTTACATATCTGATTAGAAATCACTCCAAAAAAGAATTAATGTCGATAGAAAATACCCCGAAAGAATTAATTTTATTAATGGAAGCCGATTTACTTGATGAAACCGGAGCATTATCAATAGTTTGGGATTGTATGATGGAAGGTTCTGAACAGATCCAAAGTTTTGCCAAAACTTACGAACATATAAAGAAGTATTCATTTAAAAATATGGAAATAAATCCGATGGTTACGCCTAAAGCTAAGGCGTTATGGGAAGCAAAACAAAAACTCATGATCGAATTCATCCGACATTTATCATTTGACTTGGGGATAGACTAACTGGCGTATCAAAATCGCGTATCACCCTATTTGTTTTGTCCGAGGATTTGTATCTGATTTTTAAAACATTTGTAAATTATGGTATTAAATGTTATAATTTGTTTATGATTCATAAAATTTCATGAATTAGTCAGGAGAAATTTATGATAGCATATAATGAAACCCTTTCAACATTTAAATATCATATTGAAAATAACTCAATCGTAGATAAAATCATTGAAAGGCTAGGGCATAATGTTTCGCCGTCGGAGCAACGTTCTTTTAAATATTCTCTGGGAGAAATGTATAAAGTTTTAAACCGCACAAATATTCCCGCCAATGTTCGGGTTGGGATTGAATATAAAATTCCGATTACGACTAAACGTATTGATTTTTTAATTAGCGGATTTAATGAAAATAATGATAATAATATTATTATCATTGAATTAAAAAGATGGGATAAGGTTAAGAGAACCGATATGCCCGGCGTCATTCTTTTGGGAAATGAACCTAAAGCTCATCCTTCTTGGCAGGCATATTCTTATGCTTCAACAATCAAACATTTTAATGAAGCGGTTGAGACTAATCATATTGATTTAGTTTCCTGCGCTTTTCTTCATGATTATAAATCAGCATATTTAGAAGAACTAACCGATAAAATTTATCATGAGATATTAAGGGAATCACCGGTATTCATTGAAACCGATTATGAAAATTTAAAATGTTTTATTGAAAAATATATTAAAGCTCCGTCCGAAAAGGATCTTTTATATGAAATCGAAAACGGTAAAATCCGCCCGTCTAAAATGCTGGTTGATGCTTTAGGCAGTATGCTTAACAACAATGAAGAGTATGTTTTATTGGATGAACAAAAAGTTGTTTTTGAGCAGATCTATCATATTGCCGCTGAGCCTTTGGCTAAATCAAAAAAGAAAGTTATAATTGTTCAAGGCGGGGCAGGAACGGGTAAAAGTGTAATTGCTGTTGAACTGCTTGCGAAATTAATGACTAAAAAAGGTTTTACGGCGTTTTATGTATCAAAAAGCTCATATGTCAGAGAAAATTATTTCTCCAAACTTACAAAAAATATCCCAAATTATTCATATCTTAAAACATTGTTTAAAAGTTCCGGCAATTTCATTGATTCTTTATGTAATCAATTTGATTGTTTAATGGTTGATGAGGCGCACCGTTTAACCGAAAAAACCAAACTTTCATGGTTTTATAAAGGCGAAAACCAGATTAAAGAAATTATTAATGCCGCCAAAACAACAGTTTTCTTTATTGACCCCAAACAACAAATTGACATTAAAGACTTTGGGACCATTGAAGAAATTATCAAATGGGCCGATTATTTTAATGCGGAAATTCATCATGGTGATGATTTGCTTCTGAAATCACAATTTAGATGTAATGGCTCCGATGAGTATATTAGTTGGTTGGATTCCGTTTTATATAATGAAGAATTTGTTCGCTCCAATCAAATGGTTGATTATGATATAAACATTTTTGATGATATTCTTTTAATGAAAAACGCAATATTAGAAAAGAACAAGAAAAATAAGGCCAGACTTATATCGGGTGATGTATTCCCGTGGTTAAGCCGAAAAGACAAATCACAAATTGATATCATAATCGGAGATTTTCAAGCCCAATGGAATAAAACAAAAGCTTTTGCGACCGATCCGAAATCGATCGATGAAGTCGGTTGCATTCACACTACCCAAGGTATGGAATTTGAATATGTCGGTTTAATTGTCGGTGATGATTTGATTTATCGTAACGGTAAGGTCTTAACCGATTCGACAAAACATCCCGCCGGTGCGTTAGAGTTTAAGCGCCCTCATAAAAAAGTAATTGAGCCTGCTGACAGTGAAATAATTGATAAGCTGATTCGAAATACATATCGAGTTTTAATGTCGCGCGGACAAAAAGGCTGTTACCTTTATTGCATGGATAAAAATTTATCTGAATATTTAAAACAAAGAATAAAAGAATTAAGCGTAATTAATAATTTATAAAAACGTTTTTTGGTCAAAAACCTTGACATTTTACGCCGATACTATATAATATAAAGCAACAACAAAATAAGCAAACCATTGGTTTAGAGGTTGCGGTGATAATGAGTATTATACCGAGGAGACATCCCGTGAAGTATAAGAAAGGTTCCACCGCCGAACGCATATTGCCGGTAGGCAGTAAGCGTGGGGTTATACGAAATACGTATAACACTCCTACTATATAGTAGAGGCGCTAAACACAATTATATATTCTGATAATTGTTAGCGTCCGATGTGACGCTTTTTTTGTTGAAATATCTACTGGGAGGAATATATAATGAAAAAGTATTTTGCTTATCTATTGGTGGTTTTAGTGTTTTTGTTGTCTGCTTGTCGCGAATCAGAAAATAATATTGTTGTGATTCGAGAAGATCAATTTATTGTCGGTTTGGAATGCAATTATGCTCCTTTTAATTGGACGGAAAATAATCGGAGCCCTTATAATTATCCGATTAATAATGCTTCCGGAGCCTATGCCGACGGATATGATGTGCAGATTGCAAAAGCGGTTGCCGCTAGTTTAGGTAAAGTGTTGGTAATTGAAAAATTGGAATGGGAAGCGTTGATACCTTCACTCGAAACCGGGAAAATTGATGCAATTATTGCCGGTATGAGTCCGACTGAGGACCGCAAAGAATCGGTTAATTTTACCGATGCCTATTATCGCAGTACCCATGTTATATTAATGAAAAAAACTTCGAAATATGCTTCCGCTAATTCGATCAATGATTTCGACGGAGCAAAAATCGTCGGTCAGCATGGTACGGTTTATGATGATCTGATTGATCAGATGATGGGAGTCAAACATGCTACGCCGCTTAAAAGTGTTCCCGATATCTTAACGGCTATTTTGGGAAATAAATATGACGCGACGATTCTTGAACTGCCGGTTGCGGTCGGAATCGTTACCGGTAATCCGGAATTTATCTATCAGGAGCTTAATCCCGGCTTTACCGTTTCGGAAGAAGATGTAACCGTATCAGTTGCCCTCCGTCTTAATGATGATAATTTAACTGAAAAGATTAATGTTATATTAAGCGCAATTACCGAAGAAGTAAGAATCAAACTGATGGAACAAGCGGTTGATCGAAGCCATGCATCGGAAGAGTAGATATCCCAATATTACAGTTTTGATATTGGGAATTGCGGTTTCGCTTTTTAACTTAAAAACGATACTTTCACCGATGACCGGCCTTTCCCTGTTTAACCAATTGCCGCTTCTGTTAAAAATAATTCCTTTAATCCTAACGGTTGGCGGTATCGTTATTTGGTTTTTACCGAAGATTTCGATTAAAACTAAAACATTTATAAAAATAACTATTTGGGTTTTGTTTTTTGTTTATCTGGTTGAAAACTTGGTTTTACCGATAATTAATTCTTATCTTTCGGTAAAAGATTTACAAAAGATTCCGGACCGAAGTCATTTTCTGGATTCGATGATTTATATTGTTATTCGCTATTGGCCGGATTTTTTACGGGGATTAGCCGTGACCTTGCGCTTATCTTTAAGCGGAACTTTAATCGGCCTTTTGTTGGGGCTTATCCTGGTCTTTTTTCGGACGATAACAATTAAAGAACATGACAGCGAGTTAATGGCTTTTATAAAGAAAGTCGGTCTCGCTTCATCAAAAATCTATGTCAATATATTTCGCGGAACGCCGATGATGGTTCAGGCGGTTATTATCTATTATTTAGTTCCGGTGGCATTGGCTGCTGTCTTAAAAACCCCTCAGGCCGAAATTGATAAACTATTTACATTAATGACCGCCGGTTTGGTCGTTGTTTCCCTTAACACCGCTGCTTATTTAACAGAAGTGCTGCGGGGCGGCATCGCATCCGTCGATAAGGGTCAGCTTGAAGCGGCCCGCAGTTTAGGAATGAGTTATGGCCAGTCGATGCGGTATGTTGTTTTTCCTCAAGGTATCAGAAACGCTTTACCGTCGATTTGTAATGAATTTCTGATTAATATTAAGGATACTTCGGTATTAAATGTTATCGGGGTGGCTGAATTGTTTTTTGTCGCTCAGGATGCTAAATATCGTTATTTTCGGACTTATGAACCGTTTATTATTGCCGCTGTTATTTATTTGGTGGTTACTTTATCAACGTCAAAGATTATTCAAAAAATTGAGAAAAAAATGAATCTTGAAGCAAAGGAACTGCCCAGTTGCAATTAGGTGATGAAAATGAAAAAACTACTGGCAATAAGAAATCTTTCGAAAAGTTTCGGCAATTTATCGGTACTTTCCGATATTAATCTTGATGTTTTCGAAAAGGAAGTGGTTTGTATTATCGGTGCTTCCGGTTCGGGCAAATCAACCCTTTTGCGTTGCATAAATCAGCTGGAACATCCCGATTCGGGATCGATATGGTTTGACGGGGCCGATATAACGGCACCCGGGGTAAATCTTAATCGTCTCCGCACTAAAATCGGAATGGTTTTTCAATCGTTCAATCTTTTTTCGAATAAAACCGTGCTTGAAAACCTGACGCTTGCCCCGTGCTGCGTTTTAAAACTGGGAAAAAAATCGGCGCAGCAAAAAGCATGGGAAAACCTCGAAATCGTTGGAATGACGGAATACGCCCAACGCAGTCCTTTGACTTTATCGGGGGGGCAAAAGCAAAGAGTAGCTATTGCCCGCAGCCTGGTAATGAAACCGAAAATGATTTTATTTGACGAACCGACCAGTGCCCTTGATCCGGAAATGGTCGGCGAGGTGCTTACGGTAATGAAAAATTTGGCCGCTTCCGGTATGACGATGATTGTTGTAACCCATGAAATGTCTTTTGCTTCGGAAGTTGCAACCAGGGTGATATTTATGGATGAAGGGAAAATTATTGAATCAGGTTCTCCCGCTGTATTATTTCATCAACCGAAACAAGAAAGAACCAGACAATTTTTAAAAAGAGTGCTTTCCTCCGGTGCATAAATATTAAACATTGGATTATAATAGTACTGGAGTAAAAATACTCCGGGGGGACAGGTACGCATCAATCATATTTTTCTAAAAAAACACCCAGAAACCGGGGTGTTTTTGTTTTAAACATAACAGTTAGTTCTGTTAAGTCTTACGTTAAGATTTGGAAAAAAAATAATAAAAAATGTATAAATATTTACCATAATATGATATAATGAAGCAAGGAGTAAAACTATGGAAACGGTAGACTTAATTGCTTATTTTAACTAT
>JALOBF010000094.1 GCA_023228385.1 Bacilli bacterium | reverse complement strand
GTGTGATATAAAGATGCATAGTTTTTTTCCGACGATTTCATTAAAGCGGTAATATATCTCCGCTTCCGCCAGCGGGTCAAGGGCGCTCGTCGGTTCATCCAAAATCACTAAATCACTGTCTTTATATAAACACCGGGCGATGGCGAATTTCTGCATTTCACCTCCGGAAAACTCAACCCCGGTTTTGTCGAACCATTTATTGATATAGGTATTTTCTTTATTGGGCAGGCTTAATACCTTATCCAAAACTTGTGCTCTTTTTAAGGCGTCAAATAACTTATCCTGATCATCCTCAACAATCGCAATATTGGACTTAATGCTGAAGGAAATAATTTTAAAATCTTGAAAGACGATTGCCATTAACTTCATATAGTCATTATAATCATAAAAGTCAATATTAACGCCGTTAACTAATATCTCTCCTTCATCAACCGGAAAGAAACGGCACAATAGTTTAATAAGCGTAGTTTTTCCGGAACCGTTTAAACCAACAAGCGATACCTTTTCTTTATTGCCAATTTTAAAATTTAAGTCCCTTAAAATGTAAGTATCGGTTCGCGGATATTTAAAACTGACATTTTGAAATTCGATTGATTCGATTGCTTCAATCGGCAATTTTCCTTCTTTAAAAATCGTCTTCATTTCCATTAAATCAATAAAGTCTTCTTGATATTTGCATGCTTGCAAATAGTCTTTTGTGGAATAAATCAAATTAGCCGACTCGTTGTCTAGCGTATAAATAGCTGTAACAAGCATAGTTAGGGTGGCAATCGAGGTAAAATCGTGATTTTGATAAACAGAATAAGTCAGAAGGGCAATGGTAAGGAATCTGGTTACAAAATACATAAAAGTTGTATCAATAAAATTAAAGAAAGCAACTTTATTAGAATGTTTACGATATTTTGTAAAGGCTTCATTGTTCTCTTTATTGCAAACGTCCAAAATCATTTTTTTCGCATTATATAAACGCAATTCTTTTTGCATTCTAAAATTAGTAATATTTTTATTGTAATAATAAAGCCGACGGTTATGCCTTACAATTGAATCATTAAATTCTTTATCAAATTTTTGAATTTTAGTGAACGTATATGTGTTTAATAAAACTCCCACAATCGAGACTAAAATAACTAAGTATTCTTTTGAATAAAAAATTATACCGATTACACCCAAAACGGAAATAGCAGCACGCAAAATATTTTGCACCGAATTAATAAATGAATAAATACCGGAGCTATGTTGATTCATTCCTTTATTTGCTCTTGCCAGTTTATCGGAAAAAAGCGGATCTTCAATATGGAAATAATCAATTGCCATAACTTTATCATTTAACATCTTATCAATATAAAATTCCGCCCGTCTAGCCTGGTAAGAATTGATAAAAGATAAAAATCTAATTCCGACATTCACCAAAAATCTGATCAAAGCAAAGGCAAAAACAATAACAATAATTATTTTGATATCTTTATTACCCATTAACTCATCAATCAATAATTTTGGCAGTATAACCCACAGAAATGAATTAACGGACTGCAAGAGGGCAATAAATATCATTGAGAAAACCGTAAACGGACTTACTTTAATCAAAATCGGAATAAAGAACCGAATGTTTCGTAGAACTCTGGACTTACTCATAGCTTTCGACCTCTTTATAATATTCTGCTTGAGTATCAAATAATTTTCTATATTCCCCGTTAAGCACCATTAATTCTTGATGCGTTCCCTCTTCGATAATTTTGCCGTTATTTAAAAAGATAATACGGTCGCAAAATTTTGTTGACGAAAGGCGGTGTGAGATATAAATAGCCGCATTATCTCTAACAATTTCACTAAAGTTTTTATACATATGACTTTCACTGATTGCATCCATGGCGCTGGTCGGCTCGTCAAAGATAAAAAACGGCGCCGATTTATAAATCGCCCTTGCTAAAGATAATTTTTGATTCTCTCCGCCGGAAAATTCAATACCGCTCTCATCAATTTCCCGAGTTATCATTGTTTTTACTTTGTTTGGTAAAGAATCAATCTTCTTTTCAAGGCCGACCAACTTCAATACATCGGATAACTTATCATCGTCTACATAATCATCGCTGGCCATTGCCACATTTTCACCAATGCCAAGCGCATAAAGAATCGTTTCTTGAAAAACCGGCGATATTAGCCTTTGTAAGTTTTCCCTTTTAAGCGTTTCGATGTTTTGTCCGTTAATTAAAATTTCGCCTTCAATAGGGTGATACAAGCCGCATAAAAGTTTAACCAAAGTCGTTTTTCCGGCTCCGTTATAGCCAACAAGAGCGAGTTTTTCTCCCTTTTTTAAAATAAAAGAAACGTCTTTCAAAGCGTAACCGTCCTGCATGTAATAACTGTAATAAACATGCCTAAACTCAATTTGCCTAATGTCATCATCAATGGCTTCGGTTTGATTTTCTTTTATATATTGCATCGTCATAAATTCCCGATAGTCGCTTGTTTCAAGACTGTTTCTTAAAACATGACCGTTATTTGAAATCAGATTATAAAGGGATGAAATTAAATTGTTCACCGATGCTACCATAAAAGTAAAAGTGGCGATGCTCATCTCGTGATAAATGACCTCATAAGCCATAAAACCATATAAAAACAGCGCATCCAAAATCATAATAATTTGAATTACAAGGTATAAAATATAATTTCTTTTAAGATTCTTCTTAAATAAAGCAAGAAAATCGGCGGTTGCTCTTTTACGCTCTTCCTCGACAAACTTATTCATTTCATATATTCTTAAATCTTTTCCGATTGATAGGTTAGTAGAAATATTATTGACATAATTAATCCGGCGCCAAATAGGCGGTGTTTTATCGTGGAATTCTGTCTTCTCTTTTTTTTGATTTTTATTCTCGAAAATAATCTTAAAAACAGACAAACTCAATACAATTAAAACTAACCACCCATTAACTGTAAGTATAATAGATAAGGCAATGATAAAGGAAATAATGTATTGTATTGAAAAAAAACCGTTGTTAACAAGTCCCAGCAAACCGGACCAATTATTTAAATACCTGCTCGCTTTCTCTAGTGTATCTTGAGTTTCCGGTCTTTCCAGTAACTCATAATCCATATCAAGTGTACGAATGCTTTTTTGCAAATGCAAACTCATCGAAATTTTTTCGCCTTTATACCAAAAAGTTCGATTCAACACCCTAATAACCGCCGTAACGGTAAAAGCGACGGCAATAATCAATAAAACATTAATTAGCATTTCCTTATAAGGGGTCTTCTTTTCAATTCCCGCCACGGCAACCTTCATAATATAAGCATAAGTAAAGGCACTGACGGATGCAAATAAAGTATAAACAATTTTTTGATAAATATAGGTTTTATCAAGTCGATATACTATTTTTAAGGCATAAAGAAAATTGCTGAAGATTCCATACTTTTTCTTTTTTTCGTTCATCTTTTTCTACTCTCTTTTTTTCTTCATAATATTTTCAATAAAAAAAATACCTATGACCGAATCATAAGTATGGAACCTCAAAATAGATTAAAGACTATTGGCGCAATCTACAGCGGTTATTATTACTTATAATTCTATCATTAAGATATCTTTTATACATAACAGTCACCGCCTTTCAATTATATTGTCAACTAATTATATCATCGTGTATATAAATGTCAAGCAAAAAATGAACTGTCTTACTAAATGCAGCCTCTCCCTATTATTATATATTAATGTCTTATTCTTTTAAAATATCAATATATTCTTGATAAACATAAGATCTTTTCTTTTTAGATTCATTGGATACTTTTAAAATGCCCGCTTCAACAAAACTTAAGATATTTCGATTAACTTTTGAATAATCAATTTTAGTTTTATCACTTGTATGAATGGCATTAACAATAGGATTTGCTTCTAGAAATTCTAATAACCAGATTTGATTTGCTTTGATAAGTTTTGTATTCTTTTCCCTTAACATTCTTAATTTATTAATACAATTAATTGATTCTTGGGATATTTCAATTATTCCTTGCAAAAAGAAATCAATCCATTGTATATAATCATCACGATTTCTTACGGCAGACATTCTATCATAATATTCTAATTGGTTCCTTTTTAAATAATATGAAATATATAAACATGGATAACTTAGTTTGCTCTTAGACATTAAATAAATGATAATCAATAGCCTGCCTATTCTTCCATTTCCATCTAAAAAGGGATGGATAGTTTCAAATTGATAATGTATTAAAGCAATTTTAATTAATTCATCAATATTAGAATCTTCATTTATGTATTTTTCAAGGAATGACATACACTCTTCCATATCTTCTACATTAGGTGGAATGAATTTTGCATTTTTAATAGTAGAGTTAATTGCACCAATCCAGTTTTGTGTTTTTCTAAACTCACCAGGATGTTTTTCATTTCCTCGTACACCATTCATTAATACTTCATGTATCTGTTTTATGTATCTCGAGCATATTGGTAATTCATTAGATAGGTCAATTGCATATTTAATAGCTTTTACATAATTTATTACTTCTTCAATATCAGCATTAGTGTTTTCATCAGTAGTTGTATCTAAAATATCTTCTAAAGTCGCTCGCGTACCTTCAATTTGGCTACTAGATAATGCTTCTTTCCTTACATATGAGCCAATAAAAAGATCTATATCTTTAATATTGGATGACAGACCATTGAGTCTTCCAATTTCATAATTAGCTTTTGAAAGTAAATCAACTGTGGTCTTGTTAAATTGATCAAACGTGATTTCTTGAAGTGGTGTAGGGTAAAAAGATTTGTATTTTAATTCACCACTTAAATTAGTTTTATAAAAACCTGATTTCATGTAATCACCTCAATGTTATTATATAATAAAAATACAAATTAATCAACATTTTTATTGATTTAATTTGTATTTATTGTGTTTTTTAGCAAATTAAATCTGATATTTTAAATTTAATTTGCATTCTTTGATAATCTTAATAACTTAAAATTAATCGACCGATAACTTGAAAGTTAATTCTCAATACTAAATCCTAAATTATTAAATTGTACAATTAATTTTTCAAATTTAAATCCCGGAATCAAACTAATATTATAATCTTTAGTAGATACAATTAAGCACTTATCCAGGAAATATCGAGATTTTTTTATACCTATAATTTGTAAATAGTCTATAAGCAATTTTCTTTTCCCTAGAAAACTCAGTTCAAAACTTTCTTCACTAAAGATAATTCTTCCAGGGGAAAGCCAGAATGAATCATTAACTTTAAATTTTACTCTGTATTTTTTCAACATAGCAGCCTCCCTTTGCTTTAAATTTTTATTAAATTGTTTAATCGATTTAATTCTAAATATTTCGGTAAATTATCTAATTTATCGCTCTATTAATTGTAACACAAAATGTTGCGAAAATTGAAGAGTTTAATAAAAAAAGCAAAAAACGTTGATACTATTGTATCAAACCTATCGTTCTAATATGTGTAAGAGCGACCATTTTAATACAATTCGTACCCCTGTCAAAAAGTTCGTACCCCTATTTATCGATATATTAATCCGATCACACTATAATGAAAGAGAACACCAATTTATAAACATTACTCGATAAATTGGAAGTTATAGGGGTAAGAACAATCTAATTTGAAATTAGTTTCTAAGAGAATTTATTTTTCAAATAATATCTTGCTCTTTTTGTATCCTCATTGATTTCAATTAAGTTTTCTTCTAATAATTCATTTAAAATATTTAAGGCGGTTGTTTTTTTAACTCCTAAAAGTTGTTCAACTTCTGCTCTTATAATTGATCCATAGTTTCTAATATAATTTAGTATTTTCTGTTTATCAGTTAGAATACCACCACTATTATTATTAGTGTTAAAGAGGATTGCTGTAAATGTATTTGATGTTGGTATTATTTTTGGTTTTATCGAATAGTTAAGATAACTTTCATAAATTCTCTTTAGACCAGTACCATATGCCTCAATTAAATTTAATCTATAAAAAACATTAGCTAATTTAGGATTTCTTGTTTCTGATATACCGCGCAATATATCCTCCAAATTTAAACCCGATGTAATTCCACCTAACGATATAATTTCAATGCGATTTGAATAAACATCTATAATAGTAGATCCAAGATATGAATAATCTCTATGTACTAAGGCATTTAAAAAAGCTTCCCTTAATGCGTATTGCGGGTAATCA